>JAGWXN010000167.1 GCA_018969885.1 Betaproteobacteria bacterium
TCGCGGAAATTTGCGTAAAACTGAAGGTGCCAGCCTAGATGGCGGATGCGCTCGGCGAGTCTGCGCGCGTCCGTCAGCTTGAGGCCTTGCGTCCACGACGCGGTGTTGATTCGGATGCCGCGGAACCCCAGTGCGTTCAGGCGCTCGAGTTCGCCGTCGGTAACATCTGGCGACACCACGGCGACCGCTCGCATTTCAATGCCACTTTGCACCAGCGCCCGTTCGATCGCGGCGTTGTTGGTGCCATAGACGCTGGGCTGCACCAGGACCGCACGCTCGCAGCCGATGCTCTGGAGCATCTCGCGATACTGCGGCCAGTCGGTGATATGCGGGACGAAGTGGGTGGCCGGCAGCAGGGGAAAGCGCTCCTGGGGACCGAACACATGTGCGTGGCAGTCGGTCGCACCGGCCGGAAATTTCACCCGCGGTTGACGTGTGGGGGAGACCGGCGGCGGAATATCCGGGGTGCGGGCGTTCATTTTTGCTGCGGCCGCGCTTCCACGGTCGCCTGTTCGATTTCGTAGTGCGCCGTCAGGTCGATGAGATCCTCCACTTCCTGTCGGGCGTCTATCCAATCCTGGTTGGTCATACCGGTCACGTCTCCGGTATCGCGAAGCTCCCGCAGGATTTTCTTGTGGTGATGCAATGCGCTGCACAGCACGACCTGCGCCTCGATGCAGGCCACATAGCCCATGTCGATCAGTTCCTGGCGGGTGAAGAGGGGGCGACCGTCGCGGTTGCCTCGGCTTTGCACGTAAACCAGCGGCAGGCGGCACTTGCGCGGCGCGTCCTCGGCCTCCTTGGGATTGCGCGGGAATAGCAGACCCATATCGGCACCGACGTCGGCGGCGCGGTTCAGCCGCATGCTCGCTTCCTCAAGGCCCAGCGCCCGGCAGGTATCGGTACGGGCGATGATCACGAAATCCGGATCTGACTCGTTGCGCTGGCGGACTGAGTACTCGATCTTCTCGACGAACTCGTCGACCGGAATGCCGTGCACAACATACTTGTGATAGTGCGCGCGCTTCGGATATAGCTGGTCCTCGATATGGATACCGGCCACGCCGTTGCGAATGAACTCGCGCACCGTGCGCATGGTGTGGAGCGGCTCGCCGAAGCCGGCACCGGCATCGGCCAGCACGGGGATGCCGACGCTCTGCGCGATGTCGCCCGCCAGGCGTACCTGCTCGGTCATGGTCAGGAGCGGCTCGGTGACGGCGAGCGCGCCACCCGTCACGTACCCGCCCACATAAGCCGATTCGTAGCCGAGCGATTGCACCAGGCGGCCGGTGAGGGCGTCGTAGACCGAGGGCATGTGCAGGAAGGTTTTGGCAGCGAGAAGTTCGCGCAGACGGGTGGTGGAACGCTGTTGCATGGAGGCACGCCCGGATGAGTGAGAACAAAGGAATTATCAGAACGCTCACTCATGTCGTCCAGTGATAAATTCTCATTGAGTCATTACTGGAAGATATGTCATGCGATCGGGCGAAGAACTGCTCCTGGCGCGGCTGCGCTTTCGCCATCTGCAGATGGTGGCAGAGGTCGAGCGAGCCGGCAGCCTCAGTAAGGCGGCCACGAAACTGAACCTCACGCAGCCAGCCCTTTCGAAGGCGCTGAAGGAGGTCGAAGGTCTGCTGGGCTTTGCGCTTTTCAAGCGCAGCACGCGCGGACTTCAAAAGACGCCGCAGGGTGCGATCGTGATGCGCGGCGCCGCGCTGCTGCTTAAGGAACTGCACCACTTCCACGCCGAGGCTGAGGCTGCCGGACCTGAGGGTCGGATTGCTGCGGTGCTACGCCTGGGCGCCCCGGCATTTCTGGCCGTCAGCCTGTTGCCCGCCGTGGTCGCCCGGCTGGCCAAGGCGCGCCCGCCGATCGCCGTGAGCCTTTATGAAGCCAATGTGCCGAGGCTGTTCGACTCGTTGCTTGATGGCGACCTCGATGCGCTGGTCACGGTCTATAACCCCGATTCGATGTCCAAGGCGGCAGGGCACGGCGTACGTTTCGAAGCGATCGGGGAGGAAGACTATGTTGTCATTGCGCCGTCAGGGCACCGGCTCGCGAGGGCGCGCAGTGTCGAATGGAGCGCCCTGGTCGATGAGCCGTGGGTCCTCACGCGCATGCCTTCGCTCGCGCGGGTGTTCATCGAGGACACCTTCCGACGCTACGGCCTACAACCTCCGGCGCCGGTGTGCGAGACCGACAGCCCCGTCACAAGCGCTCGGGTCGTGGCCGAGGGTGTGGGCTTGAGCACGACGCCGATCTCGACTGCGCGTGAAGCCGAGCGTGCGGGCCGGATTCGCCGTATCCGGATGGCGTCGCCGCCGCCCTGCGCCACGCTCGGGCTGGTGTACCGGACTGCGGCCGCTGATCACCCGCGCATCGCAATGCTGCGGCAGGCGTTGCTCCAGTTGCCGGGGATCCGCCTCTCCTGATTGCGAGATAGCCGGCTCGGTTTATACCGTGGCCACGGGCGTGACGGCGGAGCCGACGGCGCCAGGTAGACGCAGCGGCGGGGCGGTCAGGAGGAAACGGCTTCGTTGGTGTGCGTGAAGCCAGTTTGCCAGCTCTGTCAGGTACCACAGCTCGCCCAGATGGACACCCAGCTTGAACAGGCAGTGCTCGTGTAGCGGCAGGACGGCGCCCCGCGGGCCGATGTTCTTGCGCACGCCCAGGGTAGACGATGATTCGACAGCGAGATTGTCAGCGGCAATGGCAGCAACGCCGGATTCGGTGATCCAGTTCAGCAAAGCTGGGTCGGAGCCGTCCAGCACAGCGCACGCCAGTCGGATCGAGGGGTCTGGACCCGCGGGCGGACTATCGACGATCAACTGCCCCAGCCCGGTATGCAGGCACAGGATGTCGCCTTCGCTCACACTCACGCGATCGGCTTCCATGATCTTCAACAACATCTCGAGGTCGACGTGCGTGCGCGCGTCGCCGAGGTGTCGGTGCAGGTTGACCATGACGCCGCGCCCCTGTACGCAGGTCTCAGCCATGTTGGCAATCGATAGCGCGCGCGCGCCGAGATCGCCCTGGACGCCCTGGTTGTTGGCGTCAACGATCTGCCATCCGTTGTAGAAGACGCGTTGACGTTCCCCGCTTCCGTCCACATCGAATAGCGACCCCTTGTGAGCGAGGGAGTCCCACTGGGTGGAGTACTGGCTGTAGAGAAGCACCGCTTCGTCCGAGCTGACATCGGTAAAGCGCGGGTCGATCCGATCGTGCGGAAAGTTGAACACCTGGTTGCCGCTGCGCAGGACCGGCTTGAACACGGGCGCGCATCGATGGTCGTTCAAGACCTGCCCGCCGGGACGGTCCAACGGTAAGCTCAGGCAGAACACATCGCCTGTGATGACCTCCTTCATGGCTTCCCTGCGGCGTGCCGGGGTCAGGAGGTTCATGCGGCCGCGTTGGTCGTCGGGGCCGAAGTCGCCCCAGTTGGATCCCGGGGGGCGCTGCGTCCAGCGTTGTGTCATCGTGGTGTTCGCTTTGAATCGGGGGGCGTTCAATCAGCGGTGATGCTGGCGTCCTTGATCAGCTTGCCGTACATCTGCAACTCCGACCTGATCAGGCTGGCAAACTCAGTGGGCGAATTCATGATCAGTTCATTCCCACCGTCCTCGCCGAGTCGTTTCACGACATCAGGCGCTTTGCCGATCTTCTGTAGTTCGCGGTGCAGCTTGTCGATGATGGCTGGGTCGGTCTTGGCGGGCGCGAACATGCCCTGGAACTGGGTGATGTCATAGCCCGTGAAACCCATTTCGGCCAGCGTTGGTAACTGCGGCAGGGTGGAGGACCTTTGCCCTCCGGTCGAGGCGAATGCACGCAGTTTCCCAGCCTTCATCATGGGGGCCGCTGTGACCAGCGCTTCGAAGGTAAAGGACAACTGGCCGCCCAGGAGGTCGGACCAGACCGCGGCGCCGCCTTTGTAGGGAACATGAATCAACTTGGTGCCGCTGAGTTGCTCGAACAGAACGCCGGCAAGATGGCCACCGCCGCCGATCCCGGTTGAACCGTAGCTCAACGTACCGGGGTTAGCCTTCGCGGCAGCAATCAGGTCCTGCAGGCTGCGGATGGGGGATGCGTCCCTGACGACAATCGCATACTGGAAACGCGTGATCTGACTGATCGGCGCGAAGTCGGTGAGGGGGTCATAGGCGATCTTGCGATAGAGCACCGGGTTAATGACGATGGGGCCGCTCGCGGCGATCAGTAAGGTGTAGCCATCGGCCGGGGCCTTTGCGACGACCTCCGCACCGACACCACCGTTGGCGCCGGGGCGGTTTTCCACCACGAAGGGTTGACCCAATCCGTCCGCTAATTTCTGGCTGATGGTCCGGGCGGTGATGTCGGCCGCTCCACCGGCAACATACGGGACAATGACCTTGACCGGTTTGTTCGGGTAGGGCTGTTGAGCGCTCGCGCCGGTCCAGGCCGCGAGCGCGCAGGCCGCGATGCTCAGGGTCAGCTTTGATTTCATGGTTGCCATCCTGTTGACATTGGACTCTTCAGTTGATGTACGGAGCCTGGAACAGCACGGGAAAAGCGGCTGCTCGCGGGCGCTCGATATTCAGAATTCGATCACCTGAGGCGTGAAGAGCTTCTCGCCGATCACGGTTTCCATGATGTGATAGACGTTGAATTTGTAGGCCTCGCCCACACTGATTTCCGGTGGGGTGAACGGGAACGCCACGTTGCCGCCAGTGGACAGCCTGCCCGTGTAGCCATAGTGCAGCAGGTACTGCTTCATGGTCTTGACCACTTCAGACGCCCGCTCCGGCGTGGGCGCGATGCATTCGATCAGCAGGCAAACTTCTGCGGGCAGCGGGTGGTCTGCCGCGCGGTCGGTGACACCATCGACACCATAGACATGCCAGTGCAGGGTGTAGTCCTCGGGGCTGTCCTCGCACACGAGCTCGCGGACGATTTCCTTTACGCTTCCGAGAATGGACTGGTGCTGCTCGATGAAACGCGGATCGGCGGCACCGCACAGGAGAATGGCACGGTCCCCGACTTTTCTTGCCCCCTCCATCTTGAGGGTGTGCTTTGCAGCGGGCACCCATCTCGCACCGCTGATTCTGGTCGTCCGCTCGCCCACCTGCTCGTAGACGGCATCGTGCAATTCGGCGCGCCCTTCCGGTTCGATGATCGTGTAGGGGTCGTTCTGCTCGTACAGGCTGTGGGCCGCCACCGAAATGGGCAGGGCCTTGCGCTGCGGCGCCATGCTTTCCAGGATGAAGTGATCAGCATGCAGTTCGGCCAGGATCGAGTCGCGGCCGCCGGGCGTACAGCACAGGGAGGCGCATTCAATGATCTTGGCCATGTGCACGGACAAACCCGTGGGAAAGCCCAGCATGACCGCCAGTGCGGAGAAGATGGCCGTGTCGCAGGCGCGACCGGCGATCAGCACGTCAATATCGAGGGCGTAGGCTTCCTGAAATTCAGTCATGCCCATCTGGCCGACCAGGTTCGTCGTGAGCGCCAGTTCCTCCGCGGTCAGGTCTGGCATGCCGTCGATGCCAACCACACGTTTGTCGTCGATAGCACGTTGCAGCACTTCCTTGGGTACATCGCCCGGAATGTAGGCCAGGCGGAAGTTAAGCTGGTTTTCCTGGGCGATCTCGCGGATGAGTGCCAGCGTTGCCTCGAGGTGAGGTCTCGCGCCAGCCGAGCCGGCCGAGCCGATGACCAGGGGAATGTTCAGGCGGCGCGCACCAAGCAGCACTTTTTTCAGGTCACGCTTGGTCGCTTGCCTCGCGGTGGCCAGCTGACCGCTGCCGAGGTAATAGGGCCCGATATCGATCGACCCCATGTCGCAGCCGATCAGGTCGGGCTTGCGCGCGAGGCCCGCCTCGAATGCGGGTGTCGGGATGCCGTAGCCAAGTTGACCCGACGCGCCCAGGAATCGCAGGGGGCGATAGGCCTTGCGGTTGGCGAACTCCTGAATCAAGAGCCCCGTCGCGCTCATATCTCGATCCCGAACATGCGTGCGTGCTGCTGGGCGCCATAGACGTCCCGGTCGCCCGGATCGCCAGCGGTAACCTTGCGGGGAATCACCACCTTCAGGGCCATAGCGACTGGGTAGTGGATGATCTTCACATTTTCAACGGGGTGGTCGTAGAGCTTTGCCACCAGGGCTTCAGTGATTTTGTTGGAGTCAACGACGCGCTGGTAGTCCGCCTCGGTGGCGAACATGATATCGAGCGTCGTGCAACGTGGCCCGGCGTTCTTGCTGCGAATCACCTTGGCAATGTCCGACAGTCGCATGGAACCAATCCTTTCAGGTGTCTGAATTATCAGAACCTGTGATCATGTCGTCCAGTGATTAATTATCATTGAGCCATAACTGGAAGAAATAAGGTTTCTGAAGGGCAAGGCTGGGGGCGGAGTCCCCCATCGTGGCGTCGTCCGGTTACCCGCTACACGGAGCGCGAGCGGTGGTCGATTCGCGAATAAGATACCGCCACTGCTAGCTAAATCGATTCAATACCGGAGAAGCATCTATGAAATCCCGCGCCGCCGTCGCGTTTGCCGCTGGGCAGCCCCTTCAAATTGTCGACATTGATGTGGCTCCGCCGCGCAAAGGCGAAGTGCTGGTCCGTATCACGCACACGGGCGTCTGTCACACCGATGCTTTTACGCTGAGCGGAGATGATCCCGAGGGGCTGTTCCCGGTGGTGCTCGGACATGAGGGCGCCGGCATCGTCGTAGAGGTCGGTGAGGGCGTCACCAGTGTGAAACCCGGTGATCATGTGATTCCGCTCTACACCGCCGAATGCGGTCAGTGCCTGTTCTGCAAGAGCGGTAAGACCAACCTGTGCGTGGCGGTTCGTGCCACCCAGGGGAAGGGCGTGATGCCTGATGGAACGTCGCGCTTCTCTTACAACGGTCAGCCGCTCTACCACTACATGGGATGCTCCACCTTTAGCGAATACACCGTGGTGGCGGAGGTGTCACTCGCGAAGATTGACCCCAGCGCCAACCCCGAGCAGGTCTGTCTGCTCGGCTGCGGGGTCACGACCGGGCTGGGCGCGGTGAAGAACACCGCGAAGGTGCAGCCAGGTGACAGCGTTGTCGTGTTTGGGCTGGGTGGGATCGGCCTCGCAGTGGTTCACGGGGCACAGCTTGCTGGCGCGGGTCGCATCATCGCGGTCGACACCAACCCTGCGAAGTTTGAGCTCGCCAAAACATTCGGTGCGACCGACTTCGTGAATCCGGCTGACCACGATCGCCCGATCCAGCAGGTGATCGTCGAGATGACTGGATGGGGCGCCGACCACACATTCGAATGCATCGGAAATGTGAACGTCATGCGCGCCGCACTCGAGTCTGCGCATCGCGGATGGGGTCAGTCGGTGATTATCGGTGTCGCGGGAGCTGGCCAGGAAATTTCAACCAGACCGTTTCA
>JAGWXN010000168.1 GCA_018969885.1 Betaproteobacteria bacterium
AAGCTGTCGGTGCTGATCGGTATAGAGGTTCATGGTGTGACTGAATCGTATCAGGGCTTCGTTGTCGTCGACTGACTGGCCTGGCGTGTTTCTGCCACCATCGATGCGATGCCGCTTGCGCAGATGATGGCAATACCCAGACTGCCGATTGGGTCGGGAAGGTCGCCGAAAAAGAGCCAGCCCGCGACCGCGGCCCCGACAATCTGCAGAAAGGTGAGTGGCGCCACGAAGGAGGCGCTCGACCAGTAGTAGGCCTGGACCAGACAGATCTGACTGACGGTGCCGCACACGCCAATTCCGACCAGTTGCGCCCACATCGCCGACGTGAACGCCTGAGGCCAGCCGCCCCAGACGGGCATCAGCGGCAGCGTGAGCGCCGACACGACCGTGCCGACCAGCGCGGTGATCAGTACGGTGGCGGTTGTTCCTTCGCCGGGTGTTGAGGAGAGCTTCCGGGTGAGGAGCTGAAAGACAATGCTACAGGCCACGGTAATGAGAGCGAACCCCACGCCAGTCGGGCTCAGATCGGTGCCGGGCCTCAGGATGAGGAGCATGCCGGCGAACCCGCCGGCTGCACCCAGCCAGCGCCAGATCGTTACCCGCTCGCCAAGTAACGGTCCCGCGAGCAACATCACAAAGAATGGCGTGATGAACGCAATCGCCGTGGCCTCGGCCTGGGGCAGATAACCGAGCGCACTGAAAAAGCTCAGCGTGAACCCGACCAGCATCAGTCCGCGGATGATTTGCAGCCAGGGCCGATGCGTCCGAATGATGGCAGCGCCCAGCCGCGGGCCGAAGATCAGCACCATCAACGCTGCGTGGACAGCATGACGGGCGAACGAGATCAAAGGCGTGCCCATTTGCGCGGCGAGCGCTTTGGCGATCGCATCCATCAGAATGAAGAAAACCAATCCGGTCAGAAGGAAAGCGAAGGCACGGACGGGACGCGCGTGGTGAACAGATGCCTCGCTCAACATGACCCTACTTTTGTTTTCAGTGATCGGATTCGCTGACCTGTGCCCGCTGGACTGAGCGCGAATTCAGGTATCTTGAAGTGAATGACGAAAGGTATCTCATGAATCTCGCCCATTCGTTTCGCGCAGTCCCGATTTTCATGTTGGCTTTGCTCAGCCTGCTCCTTGGTGGTTGTGGGTATAACGATTTTCAGCGGCTTGACGAGCAGACCAAAGCCGCCTGGTCGGAGGTGCTCAACCAGTACCAGCGGCGAGCCGATCTGGTGCCCAATCTGGTGGCCACCGTCAAGGGGGAAGCCTCGTTCGAACAGGAGACCCTTACTCGGGTGGTGGAGGCGCGCGCCCGCGCAACGGCGATCCAGGTTACGCCAGAGACCCTCAACGATCCGCAGGCCCTGCAACGCTTCCAGCAAGCCCAGGGTAGCCTCGGTTCGGCGCTGTCGCGTCTACTCGCGGTGAGCGAAAGCTATCCCACGCTCAAATCCAATCAGGGCTTTCAGGATTTGCGAGTTCAGCTTGAGGGCACAGAAAACCGGATCACTGTCGCCCGCAATCGCTACATTCAGGCCGTGCAGCAGTACAACACGCTCGTGCGCAGTTTTCCGAGCAATCTCACTGCGCTTGCGCTGAGTTACCCGGTCAAGCCCAACCTGAGCGTCAGCAACGAGGCGCAGCTCAGCCAGCCCCCTGCTGTCGACTTCCAGAAAAAATGAGCGTATCAACATGATGCGTAGCCCAGGCCTCGCGCGCAGTTTTCTGCGTACGCTGGCCAGATGGGGGCTCGCGCTCACGCTCGCGAGCCTTCAAGGGCTTGCGCACAGTCAGGCGCTTCAGGCGATTCCTCCGCTAAGCGCGCGCATCATCGACACCACGGCCACTCTGAAAGCCGAACAGCTGCAGGCGATTGAGGCGAGGCTGCGGGCTTTCGAAGTGGCCCGGGGCACCCAGATCGTTGTGCTGATGGTGCCCACCACGGCGCCGGAAGACATCGCCGACTATACCCAAAGGGTCGGTGATGCCTGGAAGATCGGTCGCAGGGACATTGGAGACGGTCTGCTCCTGATCATCGCCAAGAATGACCGCACGCTTCGAATTGCGCCGGCCAAAGCCCTGGAGGGCGCCATACCCGATCTTGCGGCGCGACAGGTGATTGATCGAACCATCGTTCCGCGTTTTCGCGACGGTGACTTCGCGGGCGGCATCGACGCGGGCCTCAGCCGGTTGATGGCGCTCGTCGCCGGCGAAGCACTGCCCGAACCGAGGGGGGCGAGCGGCACTGCGAAATCCGCCTCCGACTGGACCGATGCCCTGGTGCTTTTGCTGGTGGCCGTCCCGGTCCTGGCCCGCCGGCTGACGGGCTGGTTGGGCCGCAAACTGGCGTGCCTCGTTACCGGACTGGGGGCGGGGCTCCTCACCTGGGCCTCAGGCGCGGGCTTGATCCTGGTCCTGCTTTCCGTGCCGCTGGCGGTTCTATGGGGATTGATGGCGACCATGGCCACCTGGAGGGTTCACGCCGGTCGATCCCGTGGCGACTGGACGAATTTGGGCGGCCGTTCTGGCACGTGGTCGGATGGTGGGTTCAGAAGCGGCGGTGGCGGAAACTTCGGTGGCGGCGGCGCCTCGGGACGGTGGTGACATGACATCACGAGCCGTCACCCTCTCGAAGTGGCTTGGCTTCGCAGGCCGGCAGTTGTGGTTTGATGAAGCGGATATCGATCAGCTGCTGGGCCCAGGCTGGGCTGAGCGGCTGACTGCACAAGTTCAGACCACCGAAGCGGGTGGCTCGGGTGAGGTGAGGCTATGCGTTGAAGCGGCTTTGCCCTGGGCGGATGTCGTACGGGCGCGCGAGCTTGGCATTGATCCGCTGATCCGCGAGCGCGCTTCGAATCTTTTTTCTCAACTGCGGGTCTGGGATACCGAGAACAACAGCGGCGTTCTGTTCTACATGCTCCTCTCCGAGCGAGCCATCGAAATCGTGGTCGACCGCGGCTTACGGCGCATAGACGCCCGCTGCTGGCAGGATCTGGCAGAGGACACGGCGCGGGGCTTACGGGCAGGGCAAGGCTTGCAGGCGCTTTTAACGAGCCTCGAGCGGTGCAGGGGCCTCCTGCAGGGGGCGGGTCTGTCCGAAGACAGTGCGGGTAATGAACTTCCCGATACGCCGCATCGGCAGTAGTGGCGCCCCCGACACGAATCGAACGTGTGACCCTCCCCTTAGGAGGGGGATGCTCTATCCACTGAGCTACGGGGGCGTGCCGCCGATTGTAGCCGAGCCGCCTGTTGCCCAGTGTGCCCGCTCGAGGTTGCGGTAACGCGCGATCGCGTAGCGGATGCCGCTTGCCGCGATATGCGTCTGCCTCGACTCCAGCAACCACTTCGCAGGATCGAGGGATGGGAAGAAGGCGTCTCCCTCAGGCTCGAGATCGATCTCGGTGATGATCGCCTGATCGGCCTGGTCGAGTACGGCGCGATAGATCTCCCCGCCCCCGGCAATAAAGACGCTGGGGACATCGCCCGCGAGCGTGATTGCCTCATCCATTGACGCCGCCCGCTCGCAACCTGGGCGCGTCCAGGAGGGATCGCGGGTGAGCACGATGGTGCGACGGCCCGGAAGCGGCCGGCCGATGGACTCGAAGGTTTTCCTGCCCATCACCAGCACATGACCCAGGGTGGTGGCTTTGAAATGTCGAAGATCTTCAGGCAGCTGCCAGGGCAGGGTGTTGTTCAGACCGATCACGCCATTGGCGGCGCGGGCCACGATCAGCGTGATCAGGGGGCGCGGTGCCACCGCGCGAACGCCCTGCGTCATACCGCGACCGGAGCCTTGATGTGCGGATGCGACTGATAGCCGGAGATCTCGAAGTCTTCGAACCGGTAGTCGAAGATGGAATCCGGACGGCGCAGGAGGGTGAGGCGGGGCAGCGGGAAGGGCTCGCGCGCGAGCTGCGTGCGGGCCTGTTCGAGATGGTTGAGGTAAAGATGGCAGTCGCCGCCCGTCCAGATGAAATCGCCGGGCAGCAGATCGCATTGCTGCGCCACCATATGGGTGAGGAGCGCATACGAGGCAATGTTAAACGGGACGCCCAGAAAAATATCGGCGCTGCGCTGATACATCTGGCAGGACAACCGCCCCCCCGCGACATAAAACTGGAAGAACGCATGACAGGGCGCGAGCGCCATTTTTGGCAGGTCGGCGACATTCCAGGCCGACACAATAAGGCGCCGTGAAGACGGGTCTCGGCGGATCCGGTCCACCACGTCCGAGATCTGATCGATGGTGGCGCCGTCGCCTGCGGGCCAATTGCGCCACTGATAGCCGTAGACCGGACCCAGCTCGCCCTGATCGTCTGCCCATTCGTCCCAGATGCTGACACCGTTGTCGCGCAGATAAGCGACGTTGGTGGAACCCTGCAGGAACCACAGAAGCTCGTGAATGATCGAGCGCAGGTGCAACTTCTTGGTGGTGACCAGCGGAAAGCCCTCGGCAAGGTCAAAGCGCATCTGCCAGCCAAATACCGACAGCGTGCCGGTACCCGTGCGATCGGACTTCGGTTCGCCCCGCTCGAGAACATGACGCATCAGGTCGAGGTAGGCTTTCACGGGGCGAGACCTTCGAAGGTGGCCGAGGTCATTTGGTCGACGATATCGTCTTCGCTCAGGGCACCCGACTCACGCAGGAAATCGAGCGTGGGGTCGCAGGAGCGCGCGTAAAAGTGATAGAGGAGGAACTCTTCACGGTAGTGCGAGGCGATTGCGCCGTCGGTCTGCGCGCGCCGGATCAGGGTACCGATCCGCTCGGAAACCGCGATCAGCAGATCGACATACTCGCGTGAGCGGGTGAGCGCCTCGCGCACCGCGGCGCTGGTGGAGGGCAGGTGCGGAACGCCTCCCGCCAGCCGCTCGCGCAGCACCCACTCCAGCAGCGCCCGGAGCTGCGCTGCGGCGGCAAGCGAGTCGGGAAGCGCATCGAGCGCTTCGCTGGTGCGCCTCAACAGCCGCAGCATCACCGCGACCGCCAGCGTGTCTTTCGAGGCGAAGTGTTTGTAGAGGCTACCCTTCGCGATACCGACCTCTGCCGCGATATCGTCCATGGACATGAGTTCGTAGCCACGCACGGCCAGCAACCGATTGGTGGCGTCGAGAATGGCCTCTTCGCGCGCCTCGAACTGCGTTGCCCGGAATGATTTTCGCGGCGGCGACAGCGATGCCGATTCCTGCGCGGAATGCACGCCTGCCGAGCGGGTGGAAAGTTGCTCTGTCACGATCCGGGTCGTTGTCCGCGCGCGGTCGGGGTCGATCCGTTGCGCGGTTGTCGTTATTGAATGGCGCGGATTCTATCGAACGTGCTGCCGTCCGAGCGGAGTATCAGAGCCCCGCGAGGGGCATTGGCGAGTCGGCCGGGCCCGCTAGGGCTGGGGCGCGTTGCGGTTGAGGAGCTCGACACTGGTGCGGCGCGGTGCAGCGACCTCGATGCGCTCGCCAAAGCGATCAAACACCGCGCCGTCGGCGTTGACTTCGCGCAGGTGAAGCCCCGGACTGATGTTTTCTCCCACCGCGTAGGCCTTGGGCGGCGCCCCGTTCACCGACAGCAGGGCGGCTCCCAGTTTGGGGTGAACGATCACGCCGACCACCCGGATCGCGCCCAGCCGGGTATCAGGTACCCCGGCGTTAACCCGCCCGACCGTGCCGAACAGCGCGAGAGCGGCCGCCGGGTCGGGCTGGTTGAGCGTGGGCTCAACCGCGGGGGCGATGGCCGGCTTCGGGGCGCTCAGCAGGACCCCCCACCAGATGGCTGTCCCGGCGCAGGCGACGATCGTGAGTGCGCCGACCAGGCTGGCAGAGGAGATCCGTGACGGGCCGTAACGAAAGCGACTCATAGCAGTGCGACAGTTCAATGTCCAAGGTCAAGCGGGGCGTGGCAGCGATTGCCATGGCCGCTGATATCATAGCCCGGGTTCTTTATCGGATTTCTTCAAATGCAGCGGCGGCTTGGCAGGCAGCGTGAATCGTTCAGAGACCGGCTTCGGCAGCGCGGATTCACGCTGATCGAACTCATGGTCGTCATCGTCATTCTCGGCATTCTCGCGGCCATTGCCGTGCCCAGGATCATGAGCAAGCCCGATGAGGCCAGGGTTCGTGCCGCCCAGGCTGAGGTGGCGCAAATTCTCCAGGCGCTCGACCTCTATCGGCTTGATAACCAGCGCTACCCCAGCACCGAGCAGGGATTGTCGGCGCTTGCCGTTCGGCCTTCGGTTGAACCGGTCCCGCAAAACTGGAAGGCGTATCTCAAACAGGCGCCCAACGATCCATGGGGGCGGCCCTATCAGTACTTGAGCCCGGGGGTTCGTGGCGAGATCGACGTCTTCAGCCTGGGCGCTGACGGCCAGCCGGGAGGCGAGGGCGTCAATGCCGATATCGGGAACTGGTCACTTAACCGCTGAACCAGTCCGCCCCGGGCAACCGGGGCGCGGGGTGCGCAGCCGCCAGACCGGCTTCACGCTGGTTGAAATGATGGTGGCCTTGCTGATCGCAGCGGTCCTTGCGGGCACGCTGATGCTTGTGGTGCCCGACCAGTCCAGGAATCTGCGCTATGAGGCAGACCGGCTCGCCCGTCTCATGGCGATTGCCCGCGAGGAGGCGTTGCTGCGCGGTGCGCCAGTTCGCTTTGAAGCCAATGCGGAGCGCTACCGCTTTGTGGTGTGGCTCGATCGCGCCTGGTGGCCGCTCGCCGACGATCCCGCCCTGCGAGAGCGCGTGTGGCTCGCGCCCACGACGCTGGTTCTCGAGCGCGCCGATGGTCAGCGGGTGATCGAATTCGGACGCGAACAGGTTGATGTGCCTTTTCGCCTGCGGCTTTCACGAGAGGGGGCGCAGGCCGCGATCGTTGCCAATGGACTTGGCATTTTTTCAGTCGAATGAGCCTCGCATGAGCCCGCGTCACCGGCCACTCAGGACAGCACCAGCTTTTCGCCCGGGGGCTCGGCAGCGGGGTTTCACGCTTCTTGAGGTGCTGATCGCATTGACCGTTGCCTCGATCGCGTTGGTGGCGGCGATGCGCGCGGGCGCATCGCTCGCGCAGGCCTCGGGCGAAATGCGGCTGCGTACCCATGCCCAATGGAGTGCGGAGAACCGGTTATCTGCCATCCGCCTGATGGGCGAGTTCCCGCCGGTTGGCCGCCGTACCTATGAATGCCCGATGGGGGCGGTGGCGCTCCGGTGTAGTGAGGAAGTATTCGCAACGCCCAACCCATCATTTCGGCGGATCGAACTGGGGGTCGAAAGCCCGGCGGATGGACACCGGCTTGCCCGACTGACCGGGTTCGCAGTGAACCAGCGATGAACCCTGCACGTTGTCAGCCTGATCCTGCACGCGCGCATCCAACG
>JAGWXN010000169.1 GCA_018969885.1 Betaproteobacteria bacterium
CGGTGGTGTGACGAATACCCGCTTGCCCTCCCGGAATACGCGATGCATGAGTATCGATTGTTCGGTGAGCAGAGGGTGATCAAGCTCTGACGGCGGCTTGTGTTGTCAGACCCGATATAGGGTAGGGCGGTGATAGAGATAGGGGGCGAAGCTGCGCATGCCCGCCGATCAAGACTGCTTCATCCCCCAGCGCACGACCGTGCGTTGCTCCAATAACCGGAACACGCCGTTTTCCACCAGCAGGCCGAAGAGAATAACCGTGAGGAGTCCGGCAAACACCTGCGGAACCTCCAGCATGTTCTTGCTTTGAAAGATGAACCATCCGAGCCCACCCTGACCTGAGCTCGCGCCGAAAACAAGTTCGGCAGCGATCAGCGTGCGCCATGCAAAGGCCCAGCCGATCTTGAGGCCGGTGAGAATGCTGGGAAACGCCGCCGGTATGAGGATCCGCAGCACGTAAGAGAGGGGGGACAGACCGTAGTTTCGCCCCACCATGCGCCAGGTGAGGCTCACTGCCTGGAAGCCAGAATGCGTGTTGAGGGCAACCGCCCACAAAACCGCATGAATCAGAACGAACACGATGCTGCCCTCGCCGAGGCCGAACCAGATCATGGCGAGTGGCAGGAGCGCGATGGACGGGAGCGGGTTGAACATGGCCGTGAGCGTTTCCAGCAGGTCGGCGCCAATCCGTGTCATTGATGCCAAGGCTGTGAACACTGCGGCGAGCAGCATCCCGGCAACATAGCCTTCCAGCAGCACCTTGATTGACACCCAGGTGGCCATCGCAATCCGGCCATCGATGAGTCCCTGGGTCAACGCCGTCAGTGTTTCCGACAGTGCGGGAAAGAGCAGGGGGTTGTCTTGCCACCGTGAGTAGAGTTCCCAGATGAGCGCGAGCACGGCGATCACCATTGACTTGCGGATCCAGCCAAGATTCCAGAGCCTTTGTGCGAGCCTCAGCTCGCGCTCGACGACCACCTCACGCGGTGGCGCTACCTCGTGAACCATGTCCGGTCGGTGCGGGGGTGTGCGGTTGGTCATGATGGATGGCTCGCAGGGCGTTGCAGCAGCATGTTCTCAATCCGCGCGGTCAGCGCCGAGCGCGCTTCGGAATCCTGGGGAACAGAGAGTTCGGCCTGAACCTGGCCGGGGTGCGGACTCAGCACCAGGATACGACTGCCGATGTGGACCGCTTCGGGAATCGAATGCGTGACGAACAGCACGGTAAAACGGGTGTCATCCCATAAACGCAGGAGTTCGTCCTGCATCGCGCCGCGGGTGAGAGCGTCTAGCGCGGCGAAGGGTTCGTCCATCAGCAGAATGTCGGGCTCCATCGCCATACCACGTGCAATCGCAACACGCTGCTTCATACCACCCGACAGCGTGTGCGGGTAATGATCGGCGAATGCGGTCAGGCGAACCTTGTCGATATAGTGGCGGGCACGCTCTAGCGCCTCGCGCCGACCTGCGCGCTTCGATGCGGTGAGCGCAAAGAGAACATTTTCCAGGACGGTTTTCCAGGGCAGCAGCTGATCGAATTCCTGGAACACCATGACCCGGTCGGGGCCTGGACCACCGATTGTGCGGCCATTCAGGGTGAGGCTGCCCTCGGTCGGGCTCAGGTAGCCGCCTACCGCCTTGAGAAGCGTTGATTTCCCGCAGCCCGATGGGCCGAGCATCACAAAACGATCTGCGCGGTGCACATCGAAGCTTACCCGGTAGGTGGCGGTGACCAGGTGCTGGCTTGTCCGGTACTGGAGTGTGACGCCCTGAACGCGCAGGAGCGGCGCGGTGCCAGCGACAGTCATTCAGTGGCCTGCCTGAAGGTCGATCCCCGGGAAGAACAGATCCGAGACACCGCTCGCTCGATTCTTGAGAGAACCGATGTCGTGCATGAAGTGGGCGTATTTGATGACGTTTTCGGGGGTGGTGGTGTATTTGATCGAGGGGTCGCCCAACATGACCATCATTTCTTCCATTGACCACCGACTGCCGCCTCCCATCGACTCGATCAGCGTCTGAGCGGCCCCTTTCCTATCGTCCCGAATCATGGCGTGGGCGCGCTGTAGTGCAGCCACAAACGACTCATAGACCTTGGGGTTTCGATCGCGAAAGCGCTGTGTAGCAGTGATCATCGTGAAGGTGGTGGAGCCGCCCATCACGTCGTCGCTGTTCATGATCGTGCGGATGCCCTGCTGCTTGAGTTCGGCCTGTGCGAGAGGCGGCGAGGCAAAGTGCCCGGTGATGGTTGCACTGCCAGACAGCAGTGCGGCGGCGGCATCACCGTGATTCATGCTGACCGTGAACGGATCGAAGCGGAACGCCTGGTCGCGACCATATTTCCTTACCGCGTACATCTGCATCACGATTGACGGGATGGATGACTTGACCGAGGTGACCGCGATCCGGTCGGTGCCAGTCAGGTCGTCGATTGTCTTTAGGTGCGCGGCACGAGTGTTGAGCAGCATGGGCATTGAGCTCATTGCGGCCACCCCGCGCGCGCCAACGCCGGTTCGCGTGCGGTCCCAGAGGATCAGAAACGCGGGCGGGCCTGCCGATACGAAGTCGGCCGAGCCCGAGATGAGTGCGTCGATCATCGCCGAGGGCCCACCGATGTTCGACCAGTTGACCTTCACGGGAACGCCACGCCGGTTCGCCTCGTCTTCGATCAGACGGTGTTGTTTCATGACGTGTAGCGGCAGGAAGCCAAAGCCGCCCGCGCCCAGCGGGACGCGGATTTCAGAGACTTCAGCGCGAGCGGTGATGGCCACAGTAAGGGTGGCAAGGGCAACGATCAGCGTGCGATGTAAACGTTTCATGGCGGTCCTCGCATTCAGGGTTTGTTCATGCCGGCCTGACGAACCAGTGCACCGGCACGGGCGTGGTCGGCGGCGATCTGGCGGGCGAACTCATCGGCGCCGCTGCTTGAGGCAACCAAACCCAGACCGTCGAAATGCGCTTTCACTGCCGGGTCGTCCAGTACCCGTCTGAAGTCCCGGTTCAGTGCGGCCACGGTGGCGTCAGGCGTGCTGGCGGGCACCGCAAAGCCGTACCACTCGGGCATCTCGCCGGCCTGCGCGACGCCCGCCTGAGCCGCGGTCGGCGTGCCGGGCAAGACGCTGATCGGGTCCTTTCCGAACAACACTAAAGCGCGGAGTTTGCCGGAGCGCACATGCTGGGCGACCGAAGTTGGGTTAGCCACCAGGAGCGGAATATGGCCGGCCAGCACATCAATGACCGCAGGGCCGGCGCCCTTGTAGGGGACGTGGGTGAGATCGATGCCCGCCGCAGACTTCAGCATTTCGCCGGCAAGCTGCGGGCCCGACGCGCTGGACCCATAGCTGATGCGGCCAGGCTCGGCCTTCGCCAGTGCGATGAGTTCCGCGAGTGACTGCGCCTTGAGCGACGGATGGGCAACCAGTACGAAGGGTTGCTGCGTGGCGCGCGTAACCGGCTTGAAATCGCGCAGGGGATCGAGTCCGCTGTCCTTGTAGAGGTGAGGATTGACGGTGAAGACTCCCTGGTGCGCGAGCAGCACCGTATAGCCATCGCCAGGCTGGCGGGCCGCCTGGGCGCTGCCGACATTACCCTGTGCACCGGCGCGGTTGTCCACGATCATCTGCTGACCCCAAAGCTGGGACAGCCGCTCTGCGACGACCCGCCCCACCGCATCAGTGCCGCCACCTGGCGGGAACGGAACAATGAGAGTGACCGGTCGCGTTGGGGTGAATGCGGGCCCAGTGCCGGCCGGCGCTGCGCTTTGTGCGTGCGCGACGGATACGCCGAGCGCGAGCAATATCAGGGCTCGACGTGTCGCTACAACCGGCCGCGACCGTGGGGAGTTAGGGGCGATCATCAGGGGGCTCCTCGCAGTGGTTCAGGCTTCGGCTGGCCTGTTTGCGGAGCACAGTATCCCGGAGTCGGGTGCTGGTGCCAAGAGCGTTGCCATGCTTTCGGGACACGGTCCTGGTTGGCGCGCGCCTGTTCTTTGGACCGCCTGGCGTTGCCTGGACAGGCCCGGCCGTCTAACATCCGACTCCCACTTCTAATGATCTTTATTTTTCGGAGCGCTTCCCCATGAACAACAAGGAACTCTTTGACCGCGGCCTGCAGATTCGCAAGGAAGTGGTTGGTGCCGAATATGTCGAGAAATCGCTCGCAGCGGCCGACGACTTCACACGACCGCTTCAGGATCTGGTGACCGAGTATTGCTGGGGCGCGGTCTGGGGGCGCGAGGAGTTGCCGCGCAAAATCCGCAGCATGCTGAACATTGCGATGATCGGTGTACTCAACCGTCCGCATGAGCTCAAGCTCCACGTGGCGGGCGCGCTCCGTAACGGCGTCACCCGCGAAGAAATCCGCGAGGTGCTGCTTCAGGTTGGCATCTATGCGGGGGTGCCGGCTGCCATCGATGGCTTCCGCGTCGCGCGCGAGGTGCTTGATGCGACCGACAAGAAGGTCTGATCGGCGGACCACCCGATGAGCGCGCCCCGCCCCGTGGGACCGACCCTTGCCGAGCAGCTGGGTCGGTTCGCCGCCGACACGCCGATGGAATTGGTTCCAGCGCTTGCGCTGGAGCGCGCAAAAATGATTGTTGCGAGCACGCTTGCAAGCGCGAGCCGTGGGGTCGATATCGCCTCAACGCGGGCGCTGCACGCTGCTGAAATTCAGCTGGGTAGCAGCGGCCCGTGCGGGCTGTGGTTCGGAGCGGGGACGCTTGCGCCCGACCGCGCAGCGCGGGTGAATGCGGTGGCAAGCGATTCAGCGGCATCCGACGACAGCGATCTGCGCAGCATCGCCCACATCGGTACGCCCACGACCGCTGCTGGCCTCGCGGTAGCCCAGTGGCGCGCGCGTAGCGGTCGAGAGCTTCTGGCCGCGCTAGTGATGGGCTATGAGATCGCCGGTCGAGTCGATGAGGCGCTCACCCCAGGGCGGATGCAGCGTGGATTTCACGGATCGGTGTCCACGATCTTTGGTGCCACGGTAACCGCCGGGCGTCTGCTTCGACTGGATGGGCAGAAAATGACGCATGCGCTGTCGCTTGCGGCGTCTTCTGCGTGTGGCATGGCGATCGCTGCTGACACCAGTTGCGCGCGTGAGTATCACGCCGGGCTCGCTGCGATGCTCGGCGTTCAGGCGGCAGTCGCCGCCGAGAGCGGCTTCGAGTCTGAGGGCGCGGTGCTCGAATCGCCGCGGGGCTTTTTTGAGGCCATGAATGGTCAGGCGGTTGAGCAGGTGGCCGAGGGACTGGGTGCGTCATGGGATATCGTGACCGACATGGCGATCAAGCTCATGCCGGGCGCGCATCCTTTTCACGCGATTGCGCAGGCCGCAATCGAACTCGCGGTGGCGCACGATCTCAAGCCTGAGCAGGTTGCCTCTGCCACGATTTCGGCACCCCAACTCAAGGTATGGGCGCACCAGGCGGTTCCGCCGCATGACCTGATCAGCGCCGCCCACAGCGTGCCCTATTTTGTGGCATGTGCCATCGCGGATCGCCGCATTGGCTGGAATCTCTTCTCGCCTGAGAAAATGTTCGATCCGGTTGTAGTGTCAATGATTGATCGCATCGGATTTGATCCAGATCCGCCTGCACACCCCGATCGCTTTGGTCATCGTCACGGTGGCACCGTAGTCGTGACCACCACCGATGGCAGGTTGCTCACGCACACTTGCAAAGCACCTCGTGGTTCAGGCACCACTGGCATTGAATGGGCTGATGTGGAGGACAAGTACCGCGCATTGGTGCCCAGGCCGGAGTGTTCGGGAGATCGGGTTGAGCAAAGTCTCGCTTTGATCCGGAAGCTTGAGGACCAGGCGTCGGTTGACAGCTTGATCAAGCTGATTCGGCCGGTGCTCGCCTGATCGGCGGGGCAGGGGCTTCGTGCGGGGACTTGATCTGGCGCGGGGTCCGAATCGGGAGGTTGAATGCACGACCAGTCACTAAGCGGTAAAGCCGCCCTCATCACCGGCTCGATCGGCGGCATTGGTCTTGCGACCGCGCAGGCTCTGGCGGCTCGAGGCTGTGCGGTCATGCTGAACGGTCTAGAGCCGCCTGCGGCGGCCGTATCCGCGCTCGACACCCTGCGCGGCCTGGGAGCGGATGCCCGGTATCACCAGGCGGATCTGGCCGATCCGCATGCGGTCGAGGGGCTGGTTGAGCAGGCGCTCACCGCATTCGGCAATGTAGATATCCTGATCAATAACGCGGTGATCCGACACTTTGCGCCGGTAGACGAGTTTCCTCCTCTGGCCTGGGATCGCGCGCTGGCCGTGAACATCAGTGCGCCGTTTCATGCGGTTCGGTTGACCCTGCCCGGAATGCGGCGGCGCGGCTGGGGCCGGATCATCAACATGACCTCCGTCTATGGCGAGCGCGGCACGCCGAATCGGATCGATTATTCGACCACCAAGGCGGCGCTGGCGGGCATGACCCGCGCGGTGGCGGCCGAGGTCATGGGGCAGGGCATCACTTGCAATGCGGTGAGTCCGGGATCGGTACTCACTCCCAACATTGAATCGCGACTCCAGAGTCTCATGGCTTCGCGCGGCATTGATCGCGAGGCGGCCACGAGCGAGTTTCTCGCGGGCAAGCAGCCGGTCGCGAGGTTTGTACCGGCTGAGCATGTGGCTGAGCTGATTGCCTTTCTCTGTAGTGAGTCAGCAGCCGAGATCAACGGTGCCAACATGCCAGTTGACCACGGATGGCTTGCCACATGACGGTCGCTCGTGATGGGTCGCTCAGCCGGGCGCTTGCCGAGGCGGCGCTTGGCTGGCGCTGGACTGATATGCCGCGCGACGTGCAGCGGCAGGCAGTCCGGTCCCTGGTCAATTTTTTTGCGTGTGCGCTCGCTGGGTTTCGCGATCCTGCGGTTACGACTGCGGCACGGGTATTTACTCGGATCGGACCAGGGGGCGCCTTCACGCAGATCGGGAGCGGCATGACCATGAGTCTGTTGCACGCCGCCTCGCTTAACGCCATGGCGGCGAATGTCTTCGATTTTGATGACACGCATCTGCCCACGATCGCGCATCCCACCGCGCCGGTTGCGCCGGTTGCGCTTGCGCTCTCACAGGCGCGGCGCGTGAGCGGAATCGAATTGCTGGAGGCGATCACGGCAGGTATTGAGCTGCAATGCCGGATCGCGCTTGCCATTTCCCCGGGGCATTACTCCCGCGGCTGGCATATCACCTCCACTTGCGGCGTATTTGGTGCAGCAATCGCCGCTGCCCGATTGCTGGGGCTGGACGCCCGGCAGACCGTCTGGGCGTTCGGCAGCGCAGCCGTTCAGGGCGCTGGCCTGGTCGAAACA
>JAGWXN010000170.1 GCA_018969885.1 Betaproteobacteria bacterium
GATTGGAGCGATGTTGGAAGCGTTGAGGGGCGCCTGCCGCCAGGTACCCCAGAAAAACACCGCGCAGCAGACCAGCACCAGCGCATCGGACACGATCATGCAAAGCCTGCGACCGGAGGACCCGAATCGGACCACCAGCGTCTCCACCCCCATGTGTGCGTTTTCGCGGGCCACCACCACTGCCCCCACAAAGGTGAGCCAGACAAACAGAAACCGAGAAAGCTCCTCGGAAAGCGCGATTCCCGAGTCGAAGGCGTAGCGGAGCACGACGTTGCCGAACACCATCACCACCATGGCAGCGAGGCAGGCCACAATGAAGCCTTCACACACTCGAAACAGGGAATCAATCAGCCGGAGACGCACGCTCATCGCCCAAAACCGCGGAGCCGCGATGCTACACCGCGCATCAGGCGGCAGTCGACCGGGCCTCGCGGCCCGAGGCTCGGCGCAAGCGTTTTCATCTCAATCGTGATGCCAGCCCGGCGCGAACGGCCGCTATCATCGGCGGCAAAATCAGTTCTTACCCCGACAAGAGACCCATGATGCAGCAGTCGATCCAACTCGGCCCGGTCACCGTCTGGCCTGGCCGGTCGGCCGGAAAGTATCCGGACGGTAATCAGGTGATCGTTCACGGCAGCGATTCAATCGCGGTGTTCGACACGCCGCTGGTTGCCCAGACGCTACCTGAGGCGTCCGGCTTCGCCAGCGCCGACCTCGTGATCCTGGGGCATGTGCATGAGGATCACATGGCGGGGCTGGGGATGCTGCAGCACGCGCCGCTCCATGTTCATCAAGGCGATCTCGAGGCCGCGCGCAGCTGGGCTGGGCTCGCAGCCCACTATGGCTACACGCCCGACGTGCTCGATCCGCTCCATGACAAGATCGTGCGCGAGTTCCGCTACACGCCGCGGCCGGATGCGCTGGGTTATGACGACGGGGCAGTCTGGGATCTGGGGGGCGTGCAGGTCCATGCAGTCCACATGCCCGGCCATACTTCGGGCCACTGCGTGCTCCTGGTCGAGCCGCATGGCATCGCCTTCATCGGCGATATCGATCTCTCGAGTTTTGGTCCCTACTACGGCGACGCCACCTCGAGCCTTGCAGCCTTTCGAGTCACCCTTGATCGCATCGCTCACCTGCCCGCTTCATGCTGGATCACCTCGCATCACAAGGGCGTGATCCGCGAGCGCGCCGAATTCCTGCAACTCCTCGAAGCGTTCACCGACCGGCTGCGCGCCCGCGAGGCGCGCTTATTGTCCCTGCTTGAAAGCGGACCTCAGACCTTGGCGCAGCTTGCGCAGTCACGTGTGGTGTATCGGCCGGAGGCCTCAGAACTCTGGATCAATGCGGCCGAGGAGCGCAGCATTGCGCAGCACCTCGATGAGATGCTGCAGTCCGGTCAGGTGCGACAGGACGGAGACTGCTTCATGCTGCGCGGCTGAAAGGGCGGAATCAGCTCGGCGACAGGGTGGCAAACCCGTCCCGACAACCAGCGACCTCGCCCTCCCTCCTGCCCACCAAAAAAAGGGCCTGCGGCGACTGCTCGCCACAGGCCGAACCACCATTTTGGAGGTGGAGGAGACAGCGGTACGGGCGAGACGCCTCAGCGAACGTCGTTTGACGTCATGCGCTGGGCGGCCGCCTGAATTTCTGCGCGCACGCGGGGGTCCTGGAGCGCGATCGCTTCCACCCGCGCGAGGGCCCAGGCTTCGTAACCACTCGCCAGCCGCGCCCAACCCTGCCAGCCGCGAACGGCGGTCACCGTGCGGGAGGCAATGTACGCGACGGCGTCATAAGAGCGCCCTAATCGATCGAGTCCGGGGTGGGTCAAGGAGTAATGCGCGGCCATGATGAGAATCCTTTTTGGTTCGAGGCAGGAGAAGATTTTTTTGTGTTGAACGAATTGTGGGGCGGGTTGAAACATATTTCCAATTGATGTTTATGATGCTTACCATCACCATAACTGATGATAAGAATGGCCAACTTCAGAACGCTGGACCTGAACCTGCTTCGCCTCTTCGACGAACTCATGGCCGAGCGCAATCTCACCCGCGCCGCCGATAACCTCTCGATGACCCAACCTGCGGCCAGTAACGCGCTGAAGCGCCTGCGCGACGCGTTGGGTGACCCCCTGGTGAACCGCTCGGGCTATGGCGTGGAACCCACGCCATACGCGACCGCGCTCTGGCCCGCCATCCGTGCGGCCCTCGATCAGTTGCGCTCTGCCGTGGCACCCGATGCCTTCGACCCCGCCACGGCGCAAAGCAGCTTTCTGCTCACCATGGCCGACTCAACCGCCACCATGCTGATTCCGCCGCTCTTGAAGGTGATCGAACGCGAGGCGCCACGCATCAACCTGCGCGTGCTGCCCCTCACCACCCGCGACCCGCGGGACTGGCTGGAGGCCAAGCGAATTGATGTCGCGATCGGCTATTTCCCAGCGGTCATCGCCGGGCTCGCGCTGCAGCAAATGGAGGGCAGCTCGCAGGAGTTCGGTCACAGCCGCCTCTACACGGGCGAGTATGTGTGCGTGATGCGCCGTGGACACCCGCTTGCCGCGGGCGAGCTCACGCTCGATGCCTACTGCGCGGCCAACCATCTGCTGGTGAGCTTTTCGGGTCGTCCGATCGGGTTCGTCGATGAGGCGCTGTCAGACCTCAAACGGAGCCGCCGGGTGATGCTGACCGTCAATCAATACGTCACGGCGGGCCAGGTCGTGGCCCGCTCGGATCTGCTTACCGTGGTTCCGAGGCACTTCGTCGCGGCCACCGGCTTTCAGCGCGCACTGGCTGTTCGACGACTGCCCTTTGAGCTCCCCCCCGTGCACGTGGACATCCTGTGGCAACGCCGGCAGGCGCAACGCCCCGGCCATCGATGGCTGCGCGAACGGATCGAGGAGGCGGCTGCCCGGGTATTCAGCCAGACGACGGCCGGGCCAGCCTGAGCGCTTCGGTAAGCGTGTCACGATCGCCCACATGGTTTGCCAGGAGCAGCACCAGGCGTGCGTTCATGAGCGCAGCCGACTGCTCGTCCAGGTCGCGCTGACTATCGATCAGTTCCTGATAGAAGCCGTCCGGATCGGCGATGTTGGGGGCGAGGTTGAGCGGCATCGTGACTCCGGTCGCAACGGGTTCAGTGCAACGCAAGGCTGCGGGCAAGCGCCGCATGAATCTGGTCTGCCGACGGCGAACGCCAGCGCGCCGCAATGAACTGATCGGGCCGAACCAGATAAACCGCCTGCTCTCTTGCATCAAGGCGTGCAGCCAGAACGCCTTGCCGATCATGAACATCATGACCCACCCGCACGCATGAGAGCGGCACCGGCCACGAGGGCCGGTCATGAAGCGGGGGAACCTCGCCCACCACCAGCAGCGTAAAGCCCGCGCCCAGGTGTTCGAGCAACCAGCCCGGCCGGCCATCGGGCAGTGCAACCGGCGCATCCGGACACGGCGCACCGGGCGCAGCCGACAGCGCCTCGAAACGGTCGATATCGGGGGTAATCACAGGCGAATCGGTGTACCGCGTGGGCAGCGACAGCCGCCCGCTGTTCACCAGCGGCCGCGCAAACGCATGGTCGCGCGCGAGGCCCAGCACGGCATCGCGAAACAACCGGCTGGAGGCATTCTTGGGTGTGATGAAGTCGGTCGAACGCGTGGAATTGCGGATGTTGTCGTCAGCGGCCAGCGCGCGCTCGTCGTGATAGGAATCGAGCAGCGTCTCGGGTGCCACGCCCGCCAGCACGTATTGCAGTTTCCAGGCGAGGTTGTCAATGTCCTGCACCCCGGAATTGGCCCCCCGGGCACCAAACGGGGAGACCTGGTGCGCGCTGTCACCCGCGAACAGCACCCGACCGTAGCGGAACCGATCGATGCGTCGGCAGGCAAACTGGTAGATCGATACCCACTCAAGCTCAAAGTCGGCTTGAGGCCCCAGCATCTGGCGCACCCGCGCCTCCACTCGCTCGGGCTTGCGCTCTTCAACCGGGTCGGCATCCCATCCCAGCTGAAAGTCGATCCGCCAGACGTTATCGCGTTGTTTGTGCAGCAGCGCCGACTGGCCGGGATGAAACGGCGGATCGAACCAGAACCAGCGCTCGGTGGGAAACTCGGCCTTCATCAGCACATCCGCGATCAGAAAGCGATCCTGAAACGCCTGCCCGGTGAAAGGCGCGCCCACCATGGCACGTGTGTCGCTGTTGGCGCCGTCACAGGCGATCACCCAGGAAGCGATGGCCTGGTAGCCCCCCTCTGGGGTGTCGACGCCCAGCCTCACCGACTCGGCATCCTGCTCGAGCGAGATCACGCGATGGCGCCAGCGCAGATCGATGAGGTCGCTTGCCAGGCAGCGCTCGACCAGGGTCTGCTCGAGGTGGTACTGCTGCAGGTTCACCATGGCCGGCATCTTGTGATCGGGCTCGGGGAGAAGGTCGAAGCGATAGACCATCTCATCGCGAAAGTACACCTTCCCCACCTGCCAGCGTATGCCGGCCGCAGCCACGCTCTCGCCGCACCCGAGGCGATCCCAGACTTCAAGCGTACGCTTGGCATAGCAAAGCGCGCGCGAGCCTGTGCTCACGGTGTCGTTGTCATCCAGCACCACCACGCGTACGCCGCGCGCGGCCAGATCGAGCGCAGCCGTCAGCCCCACCGGCCCGGCGCCCACCACGATCACCGGGTGCGTCTGCGCGAGGCCACCGGCCTGCTCGGGCGCGGGCCGCCACGCGTAGCGGGGCGGCGTGAACGTCTGCGACACCTTCGCTCAGCCGGGTGAAACGTTGGCGAACTCGGGCTCGTGCAACCAGGCTGCATGCTGGGGCGCACGCCGGGTCCGAGCCCATTCATCGAGCATCTCCCACTTCACCGCATCGAGCCGCGCCTGCATGGCTGCACTGGTGGTGTCGACCGCAAGCTCGAGCCGATGACCGTTACAGTCGAAGAAATAAATCGACTGGAATAGCGTGTGATCCACGGGCCCGATCACCTCGATACCACCCGCCACGAGCCGCTTGCGCATGGCCTCGAGCGTGGCCAGGCTGTCAACCTTGAACGCGATATGCTGCACCCAACGCGGCGTGTTGGGATCAAACCCCATCTCGGGCGAATTGGGGATTTCAAAGAAAGCGAGCACATTGCCGCCGCCCGCATCCAGGAACACATGCATGTAGGGGTCAGGCGCCTTGGTGGAGGGCACCTGGTTTTCGGCAATCGCAAGCACGAAATCCATGCCCAGGTGATCGCAATACCAGTGGACGGTTTCGCGCGCGTCGCGGCAGCGGTAGGCCGCGTGATGGACGCCTTGCAGTTTCATGGTGGTATCTCCTGGGAGCGCTCGCCTGAAGTTCACTTCGGCGCGGCATGACGCGGATGTTAACAAGGCCCTCAACCGGCGCAAGCGCGCCCATCGGTCGGGGCGTCGCGCGTTGAGGCAAATCAAACTTTGTCCGGACGATTTCCGGCAGCCTGCCACGGTGATTCGCTCCCGCGATCCGCCTTCGAGTGATACGCTCGTCGCACTGTCTGATCTGTCGGAGCCGCCCATGAATTCTCCCGCACCTGCCGCCGGTCCCCCATCGTCCGGAGAGGCCGCGCCGCCGCGCCGCTGGTGGATCTGGGTCATCCTGGTTGTTGTGGCGGGGGCGCTGATCGCTGCCGCCTGGATGCTGATGAAACCGGACCCCCGGCGCAATGCCCCCGGCGCGGTGTCGTCGGCACCCAAGGCGGGGCAGACGCCCCCCTCGGCGGCTTCGGGAACCGGTTCGGCGCCCGGCGCGGTAACGCCTGGTTCGACCGAGGCGTCCGGCACGGCAGCATCGGGGGCGCCCGCTGGAGCACCCGCCGCCCCGGCAGGCGCGGGCAGCCCACGCTACCCAGTCGAGCGCATTCTGGGCGCCGACAGCCCAATCGATCCCGCCAGCGCCGCACTGGATGCCGCCGCCTCAGACAAAGCGATTGCCGCCGCGCTGGGCAATTTCCCGGGCCGCGAGCAGCTGCTCCGCTTCGTTCTTCCCGCTGACATCGTCCAGAAGATCGTGCTCACAATTGACAACCTGCCGGGTGACAGCATGTCCATGCAATACCGTGCGGTGGTTGCAACGCCGGGGTCGTTCCAGATCGAGCGGCGCGACGGTGAGCCGGCAATCGCTACCCAGAACGCACGGCGCTATGACGCGTTTGTGGCGTTTGCAAGCGGGCTCGACACACGCCGACTGGTGGCGCTCTACAAGCGCTTCTATCCGCTCTTTCAAAAAACCTATCGATCAATCGGCTACCCGGAAGGCCATTTCAACGATCGGGTGGTGCAGGCCATCGACGATTTGCTCGCTGCGCCCTCGCCCGCAGGTGCGATTTTTCTGGATCAGCCTCGGGTGCTCTATGAATTCGCCGAGAGCTCGCTTGAGCGCCGCTCGGTCGGGCAACGCATCATGATCCGCGTTGGCCCCGAGCATGCCGCCAAGCTCAAGGCAAAGCTCAGGGAACTGCGGGCGGTGCTCACCCAGGAGAGCTGACATGAAGGCCTCGTGCATCCGCACCCAGCTCCGACCACTCATCGCGGCGGCGTCGGTGGGGATGGCGCTCTGGGCGAGCGCGCCCACTGGCAACGCCCAGACGCTCGCCTGGCGCGAACAGGAAGCCATCGGGTGGGCCTGCGGCGGCATCGGCCTGGAAGAACGGCAGGCGCTGAAAATCCTGGAGGCAAAGGCCAATGCCGTCATGCTGTTCGTGGCTGGCGGCCGAGGTACTTTGGTGGCCGACGTCAGGCTTCGCGTGGTGTCGGCGGGCGACGCCACCCGGGGGCTGGAGATCGTGGCCGACGGCCCAGTCTGCGTCCTGCAGCTACCGGCAGGCAGTTGGAACATCGAGGCCCGCCACGGCGAAACCGTACGCGCGCGCACCGCGATCCTCAAGCCCCAGGACACTGGTAATCCGCAGCGGCTTCAGTTTGCCTTCCCTGAAGAATCGAATGGCAGCCCGAGGGCGAGTCAGGAGGAGTCTTCGGGCGTGAGTGACTGGGGTCGGGTGGGACGCTAAAGCAAGCTGAAGCGTTGATCCTCAGCGCACAGCAGCCACCACGCTTGCCACCGCCGTCGTCAGTTTCTTCGCGTAGCCAATATCCAGAAATTCATTGGGCCCGTGCGCATTCGATCGCGGCCCAAGCACGCCCGTGATCAGAAACTGCGCCTGCGGGAAATAGTTGCCCAACATGTTCATGAAGGGAATGGTGCCGCCTTCGCCGAACCATGCCGGATCGCGGCCGAAGGCGCCCTGCGACGCCTCTCTTAACGCGCGTTCAAGCCAGCCCGCTGTGGC
>JAGWXN010000171.1 GCA_018969885.1 Betaproteobacteria bacterium
AGCCGGTGGTGGGTTATGCGTTTGACTCCATCGGCCGCTATGGCAAGGGAGGGCTGCTACGTGATCGCTTCATTCCGCGGCTTCTCGGCGCCTCGCCCGATGCGCTCCTCGACCCGGAGGGTCTGATCGATCCGGATGCGGCGGTGGCCACGCTGATGAAAAACGAGAAGGACGGGGGGCACGGGGAACGGCCGGGCGCAGTGGGTCTGATCGATGCAGCGCTCTGGGATCTGCGGGCCAAGCTCGAGGCCAGACCGCTGTGGCGGGTGCTCGCCGAGCGGGCAGGGCGACCTTCGCCTAAGGAAACACAGACGTTTGACGTGTACGGATCATGCGGACACTTTCGCCCTGGTCGCGGGACTGCAGAACTCGACGGCCTCGCGCGCGAGGTGCAGGCGGCTAAAGCGGCGGGTTTCTCAACCATCAAGATCAAGCTGGGCGGAACGAGCACCGAAGATGATCTGGCCCGAACCCGAGTGGCCATCGCGGCGGCGGAGGGCGCTCGGGTGGCCGTGGACGTTAACGGCAAGCTCGATACGGCGATTGAGTCCGGTTGGCTACAGGCGATGGCCCGGCTGAACGTCGCCTGGGTGGAGGAGCCTGCTTCGCCGCTCGACTATGAGCGCCTCTCAAATATTGCCGCCGCCTCACCGGTGCCGCTGGCAACCGGAGAAAATCTTTTCTCGCTCGATGACGCGCGGAATCTGCTGCGCTATGGCGGGCTTCGGCCCGATCGCGACCGGATCCAGATTGATATCTCGCTCAGCTACGGCGTGGCGGAGTATCTGCGCATCCTGTCTGAGTTTGAAGCGGCAGGCTGGACCCGCGCGGCATTCGTCCCCCACGCTGGTCATCTCTTTGCCGCGCAGGCGGTTGCCGGACTCGAGCTTGGGATGCATGAATCGGCCTCGGATGTGTCGCTTCCTTTTGGCGGCCTATGGGACGGAACTGTCATCAAGGCGGGCCGCGCTGCAGCCTCGGAAGCGCCCGGTGTCGGATTCGAGTCGAAAAATAGCCTGTTTCAATGGCTCAAACCCCTGGCGGCGCGTGACCGTGATTCGGCCAGCGTTTCCTCGATCAACGCCGGCGCTGTCGGCTAACGGAGCGTTTCATGAGTAACTCTGAACCCAACCTCAAGGCAAGCCTGCGGCACATTGCCATCTCGGTCCCGGATATTGAAGCGGCAGCGCGTTTTTACGAAAGCACCTTTGGCATGAAGCGCGTGAATTTTGCAGCCACGCCCTTCGGCGACGGGCTCTCCCTGTCCGACGGGGTGGTTAACCTGACGCTACTTCATTTTCATACCGATTCTGCTGCGGGAGACGAGCGCGGCAAAGACTTCAACGGCATCCATCACATCGGATTCATCGTTGAAGATCTGGAGGCGATGAGCGCGCATATCGAGCAAAACGGGGGCCGCTTCCATCGAGAACTGAAAGGCGGCGGCGGCGTTGATTTCGAGCGCAAGTTCCGCGATCCAAACGGTGTGGTGTTTGACATCTCGCACAAGGGCTGGGTGGGAGCAAAAACTTGAGCCACGTGGTGTCAGCCTTATCGGGGTTGTGCCGATGAAACCGGCTCCTTTTTCGTATCTGCGTCCTTCTTCGCTCGATGCTGCGCGTGAAGCGCTGCTTCGCCACGGCCCGGAGGCGCGAATTCTTGCGGGTGGTCAGAGCCTCATGCCAATGATGGCGCTGCGGGTGGCGCAGCCCACTTTGCTGGTGGACATCGGCCGGATTGCCGAGCTGCGAGGCCTCACGTGTGACGAACGGGTGCTGAGGGCGGGCGCGCTGACCCGTCATGCAGAGTTGCTTTCGTCGCCGCTCGTTTCCGACGCGGTACCGCTCCTGTCGTTGGCGCTTCCGCATGTTGCGCATGCGGCCATTCGCAATCGCGGCACGCTGGGGGGCAGTCTAGCGCTGGCCGATCCTGCGGCTGAACTTCCCGCTTGCGCGCTGGCGCTCGATGCCGTCATGCATATCAGCGGTAGCCTGGGTGTTCGAGCGGTGCCCGCCGCAGCGTTTTTCCAAGGCCTTTACAGCACGGCCGTGAGTGAGGGCGAGATTCTGACCGCGGTTGAATTTCCTGTGATCGCCGCCGGCGAGCAGGTGTTCTTTGACGAAGTCAGTCGCCGACGGGGCGACTATGCCATGGCGGGGCTCGCAGCGGTCGCGAGGGCCGATCACACGGTTCGCCTGTCGTTTCTCGGCTGCGGCGATCGGCCCATGCGGGCACCGCACGCCGAAGCGCTCGCGGCCGAGGCACGCCGGTCAATGCGCGCGCCCGATCGCAGGCGGCTGAAGGCCGCTTTGGCCGCCGACCTTGATCCGCCGTCTGATCTCCAGGGCAGTGCTGACACCCGCCTTCATCTGGCTGCAGTGCTGGTTGAGCGTGCGCTCCAGTCGTGGTCAGCACGCAGCCACGCACCCCACCAGGACATCGTATGAACGCAGACCCATTACCGTTACCGCCCGATGAGCCGGTCGAAGTCCGGGTGAATGTGAACGGTCGCGCCACGCGGCGCCACGTAACGCCGCGGATGCATCTGGCGGATTTCCTTCGTCATGAACTGAATCTCACAGCCACCCATGTGGGATGCGAGCATGGTGTCTGCGGCGCATGCACCGTGCGCGTAAATGGCGACATTGTTCGAGGTTGTCTGGTGCTGGCCGCCCAGGTCGACGGCTGCGACGTCACCACGCTTGAAGGGCTTGATGCAAGCGGCGCAATCGCTGACCTTCAGGATGCTTTTGTCCGCCACAACGCGCTTCAATGCGGGTTCTGTACGCCTGGCATGCTGCTTTGTGCCGCCGAGCTGATCGAGCGCTCCCCCACCACGGATCGTGCCCAGATCCGAGATCATCTTTCCGGTAATTATTGCCGCTGCACGGGTTATCACGCGATCGTGAGTGCGGTGGCGGAGGTCGCGGCGAAGCGTATGAGCGAATCCGGTACGGCCGCACGCGAACCGAGTTAGTCGTGCTAGCCGAGCATTCGTCCGCGTCTCAACCTTGGCGTCTGCGGCACCAGCCGTTTGGCGCGCAGCTGATGTCAGCGGTGTACGCGGGGGAGGGGCGTGTTTGCGAACTCTTGTTCGCGAGCCCGCTCTCGCTAGGTCCCCAGGCACCGGTTAGAGGCGGCATCCCGGTCCTGTTCCCGCAGTTCAATGAGCTGGGGCCCTTGCCCAAGCACGGCCTCGTTCGAACGGCGCTCTGGCGCGAAGCGGCGCCGCGCGCCGACACGGTGGCGGGGGCGGGGTTCTCTTATGCCCTCGATGTGGATCAGACCTTCGATCAGCGCTGGCCGCACGCTGCGCGCCTCGCACTGCATGGGATTCTCGACGGCCACGCAATCGAGTTGACGCTCCTGGTTGAGAACGTCGGTCGCAGCGCCTTTGACTGGACGGGAGGCCTGCATCCTTATTTCTCGGTCGCTGATTGTCTGGAGGCTACGCTTTCTGGGTTGGAGGGATGCGGACTCTCTGATCGCTATGATGCTGGTGCCTCACGCGAGCAGTCCGCCCCGCTGTCGTGGAGCGGTGAGGCTTTCGAGCGGCTGTACGCCGAGGCGCCGCCGCTTACGCTCCACGCCGGTGACTATCGTTTGCGGCTGTCGTGCTCGGGCTTTGACCAGTGGATGGTCTGGAACCCAGGGCGGGAACTCACCCGTTCGGTTGGCGATCTTGGGCCTGAGGACTGGCGCCGGTTTGTATGTGTCGAACCCGTGGTGGTCGCGCGCCCCTGTCGACTCGCCCCGCGGGAGGTGTTCCGCGGTCGTTTTCGAATCGAATTCGTCACCGCCTGACTCGCCTCCCGTCACGTTGTGGAGCCCGATGATCGGGCTGGTTTGCCAATGAGGTGCTGGTACCCGGTCAGCTCGCGGGCGGAGGGGCTGGCTTCGAATCGTCCGACCATAGCTTGCCGGCAGTGGCCCAGTCGTGACGTTCAACGTCGTTGAAGATAATGTCGACGCTACCGGGCGAAACACCCAGGGTTTTCACGCAGGCGTCGGTGAGCGCTTGCGCAAGCGCGCGTTTTTGTTCAATGGTGCGACCGGCAAAAAGGTCGACTCGCAGGGCAGGCATGGCATGTCTCCGTGGGATAAAGAGCCTCAGCATGCCGTGAGTGGGCCGGGCTGCGCTACCATCGGGCGTTCCAATTTGCGACTCTTTTGCGTACGGTCCGATGAATGATGCTTTCACCCTGATCGTTGGTGCCGGCCCGGTGGGTCTGGTGCTCGCCTGGCGGCTCGTGCGAGCCGGTCACGCGGTCCGTGTTTTCGAGCGCGAGCCCCGGCTTGAGCCAATGCTGCGCAGCTCAACCTTTCACCCTCCCACGCTCGACCTGCTCAATGAAGACGGAATTGGCGCGGCACTTCATGCGGTAGGGCGCAAGACGCCCACCTGGCAGATCAGGCTGCATGAAACCGGCGAACGCGCTGAATTTGACCTGGCGACCATCGCTGACGCCACCGCTCATCCCTGGCGGCTGCAGTGCGATCAGTCGGTCCTGGTCAATACCCTAGAGGCCTGGCTGCATCGCCACGCGCCGGGTTCGGTCGTGCGAGGTGCGCCGGTGGAAGGCATCGGTCAGGATGACGAGCGGGTCTGGCTTCACTGGCGTGATGCGGAGGGTGCTCTTCACCTCGCGCGCGGAGCGTTTCTTGCCGGTTGTGATGGTTCGCGGAGCGTGGTGCGAGAGGCGATCGGTGCTGAGTTCGCTGGCACCGTGTATCCCGAGACCACCGTGCTGGTCACGACCACCTTTCCGTTCGAGGCGCACCTGCCCGGGCTGTCCGGTATCAACTATGTCTGGGCGCCTGACGGTACCTATAGCCTGTTGCGACTGGCCGACGTCTGGCGGGTGAGCCTCCATCCTCATGATGGTGAGTCGGCGGAAGCGCTCATGCAGCCAGGGCGAATCGCTGAACGCCTGGCCCAGATCACGCCGGCTGCGGGTGCAGCGCCCATCGGCGAGGTGCGGCCGTATCGTGTCCATCAGCGGCTCGCCTCGCACTGGGTACGGGGCCGTATCGTGATCGCGGGTGATGCCGCGCACCTCAACCATCCCAAAGGAGGGATGGGCATGAACGGCGGCATTCACGATGTGTTCGAACTCGCTGAGTCGCTTCTCGAGGTTGCTGCAGGAGCGGATCCCGAGCGCATGCTGTCCCGCTATCAAGCGCGCAGGCTACCGGTCATGAGGGATGACATCATCGGTCAGGCCGACGGTAACCGCGCTCGCATGTGGGAGTCCTCGCTGGAAGGCCGCCGCCGTATGCTGGCGGAACTCCAGGCCCTCGCGGGCGATCCTGCCCGGGCTCGCGCTCATCTGCTTCGCACGTCCATGATTGACGGCCTGCGTCGCTCCAAGTCGCTGGGCTGAAGGGCGGTCGGCCGAATGGCGTTCGGTTGAATGGGGCGGAGCCAAAAACCGCCCCGGTCCCTTACCGGAAGTGAGCGAGTACCTGGGCTACTCAAAACCTGGCGCGAAAGCGCGCGCCCCAGTCTTTTCCCGCGATCACGTCAAGAAGGGAGTCTGCGTGGGCGGGCGAGCCTTGCGCCAGGCGAACAGCATTCCAGGCGAGCGCCAGCATGCAGGAGAAAACGGGCGCGCCGCGCCATTGAGGGTACTCGAGCACGGTGGCAAGCGACGGCATGCCCGTTCCGAGCGCGACGATGGCCTGCGCACGGTCAGTGGTGAGGGATTGCAGCGCCACTTGGGTGGCATCCGATCGGATGGCATAAATGGGATGAAACGCTGTGGCATCTGAGCCCACGCGGATGACCTCAACCACGTCGAGCCCGCGGGCCTGCCAGTACTTGATGCTCGCCGCAGTGAGGCTCTCGGAGTAGGGCGACAGGAGCGCGATCCGGCGCGCGGACAGCGCCTCGCAGGCTGCGACGACCGAGCGCCCTGCGCTCGTTACGGGTCGTCCGAACTGGATCGAGAGGGTGTTGAAAAGAAGGTCTTCGCGCTCGGGACCGATGAGGTAAGACGATCCCGTACAGGCGGCAGCGATTGCGGCGATCGGCGCATTGGCAAACTGGGCGATGGTGTCGTCCAGTCGCTCGAAATATTCAATCAGCCGGTTTTCTAGCGTGGGGCGTGCGCTCGTCATGCGCGCGACCAGCGGTTCGACGCCGCGCGGCATCAGTGCTGCGAACTCGATCTCTGCGGTGGTGTTGGCCTGTGGCGTGAGTAGGCCAATCAGGCCCTTCGGCGCGTACTGCACACTCACGATGCTTCCTCATGAGGGCGTAAAGACTGGGCCAGTGCGCAGGCAATGGCCGCCTCCAGGGCTGTGACCTGAACCTCAAGGGAGAGTGACGGGGTTTGCGCGCTGAAGGTGCGCGGCGCATCGTCGCGGTCTGCGCTACGCTCGCGCTCGCTTCGACGCTGCTCGGGGAGAATGGGAAGATGAATGAAGCCGCCACGGACGGGCCCGCGGCCCAGCCGATGCATCAGTCCGTAAAAGAGATCATTGCAAACAAAGGTGCCCGCGCTGTTTGAGAGCGAAACCGGATGTCCATCAGCCCGCAGGGAGTGCAGCATCGCCCGGAGCGGCAGTCGGCTAGGGTAGGCGTAGGGGCCCGATGCGTACACCGGTTCATCAATCGGCTGGCAACCGTCGTTGTCGGCGATTCGCGCATCGCGCACATTGAGTGCGACGCGCTCAATCGTGATGTCGGGCCGCCCCTCCGCCTGGCCAAGGCCGATCACCAGATCAGGCGAAATCGCGTCGATGAGGCGATTGAGTTCGTCAATGCAGCGCCCAAAGCGACAGGGCACCTGCGCGGCAATCACCTGAAATGCGCCCGAAATGTCGGCGCCACTGATCAGCTTGCCATCGAGGGCGCGCGCAACCTCCCAGGAGACGTTGAGCACATGCCCGTCAAACGGTTCGAAGCCAGTGACCAGCACTCGGCCGGCAGGCTTACGAGCCGAACGATGAGGCAACGCCGGCGTGAGGGCCATCCTGTTTTCCTGGACGCAATCGGTCGACATTTGCCAAGCAAGCTCGGAGTGTATCCTCCGCGACGGTTCGCCGTTGACCGGCGTCAAACATCATGAGGCGGGTGCGAACCGCGCCTTCCAGAGGCCCCAGGGGCGATCGATCACCGCGCGGTTGGTGGCTTCCGACAGCGCGGCTTCGTCATCGTCCAGATACGTGACCTCTCCGCCCAGTGCCATGGTGCGGCTCTGGAGTTCGGCATTGTTCTGGGTGTAGACCGCGCGAAACACCGCGACTGGAATCGTCTGGCCGACACTGCAGAAGCCGCGGCCGCTGCACCT
>JAGWXN010000172.1 GCA_018969885.1 Betaproteobacteria bacterium
CACACCGTACGCTGCTGGGAACTCTGCGGCGATCGTATCGTGATCAGTGATCCGCTCGAAGAACATCTTCTGGTCACCACGCTGCATTTCAATCAGCAGGTCTTACTGGGTACGACGCCTGTGTTTCTCATGCAGAGCCCTCACCATCAGCCCATCCAGCAATACTGGGAGCTTGCTCGCGCAGGCAAAGGGGCTGAGGCCGCTCGGCTCTTCTATGAACTTCAACCGCTTCGCAGCATCTGGACCGAGATGTATCAGGTTCTGTGGAACAAGGACGGTGCGCTCCATCCGCTGCCATTCATCAAACACTGGATGGACCAGATGGGAATGCGGGCAGGCCCAGTTCGTCCTCCGATGACGAATCTAACCAGCGCCGAGAAAGCACGGTTCAACGAACGGCTGGATGCAAGCGGCTGGATGAATCGCCTGGTTCCTGGCTGGCGTGCATCGACGTGACACCGGGCCCCCAGCATCCTTCCCTTGCGAGCCTGCTGGGTAATGTCGACACCGGCCGTTTCCTCCGCGAGGTCTACGGCCGGCACCCTCTCCATATCCCAGCTGTAGACCCGCATCGCTTCGATTCGCTCATCACCTGGGGCGAACTCGAACGCGTGCTCAACATAACGGGTTACTGGGACGATTCGCGATTGCGTCTGGTGGTCGATGGAAGGAGGCTCCCACCCGAGCAGTACTGCTTCCCGCGCTCAGGCGCCGATAGCGAGCCGCGAACTTGGCGACCGCAGCCCGAGCGTGTCATGCATGCCATTCGTCATGGCGCCGCGCTCGTGCTGAACGCCGTTGACGGGCTGGTACCCGCCATCAGCGAAGTGGCGCAGGCACTGGAGGCGCAACTCGCGGTTCGAATTCAGAGCAATCTGTATCTTTCGCAACGAGGCCATCGAGGTCTTCCGCTTCACTACGACATTCATGATGTCCTTGCGCTACAGGTTTCGGGGCGTAAGCAGTGGCGTCTGTATGCGAACCGGGCGCATCCGGCGGTCAAGCCCCCTCCCGAACGTGAATTGCGAACCGTGGCGGGTCAGCTCGCGCAGCAGATCACGCTCGGGCCAGGCGATTCACTCTATCTGCCTGCCGGGGTCATCCACGAGGCATTTGCAGAGACCGATCACTGCATGCATCTCACATTCGCGATGAAGCAGGTCACGCCCATCGATCTGGCGAGTCTGATCATGAAGCGGCTTGCCGCCCACGACGACCTCAGCCGCCCAAGCTACGACTTGCACGAGGGCACCGACGCGCTGGCGCGCCATGTCGGGCGGCTGGCCGAGTGTTTCTCGAAAGTCGCTGGCAGCCCAGCTGAACTGGCGTCGCTGTTATCCGAGATCGAAGCCCATCGTCAACCGCGGGGCCGCTACGCGCTCGGTCCCGCGCACCGGCAGTCCGACGCAGGTCAGCCGGATTGATGGATCGCAGCGATGAGTGATGTCCCGGTCCTGCCGATCGGACAGGCGGTGCCGGTATGCGAACTCGGCTATATCGTTAACCCCTGCCGTACTGAGCGGGTGGTATCGCCCTGGCGGGAGGCCGTCAATCTGCTGAGCGCGTTGTGCCAGACCTCGCTGGGAGCCTCGCTACACAGCCTCTATCTGCGAGGCTCGGTCCCGCGCGGAACGGCGGTCGAACACCGGTCCGATCTCGATGCGGTGTGTGTGACCCGATCCCCATCACCAACCCTGCCGCCTTCATTCCAGGCGGCCGTTCAGGCGAGAGTGCTACAGGCACATCCGTTTTGCACGGGCGTGGATCTGCGGATCGTCCCGCACGACAAACTGCTCAATCCGGATCGATCAGCCGCGCTTCAGTTTTTTCTGAAGACGCAAAGTCTCTGCATTGCAGGCGAAGACATCACTGCAAACTGGGCACCACTTACGCTCCGGCAAGCCCGGCTCACCCTTCAGGGGCTGACGACCTCGCTCGCCGGCACGCGTGCATCGCTCGCGAGTGAGCCTGGTCTGGGGGCGGACGAACGCCGGCAACTCTGCCGATGGATCACAAAGAAAATTATCCGCGCGGGTTTTGAGCTGGTCGCCGAGCGAGAGCGGGCGTACACGCGCGACCTCTACCCTTCCTGGACTGGCTTCGCCCGCCACTATCCGGAAATGGCTGGGCCGATGCGGGAGGTGCTGACGCTGGCCATCAACCCCCGCTCGGACCCCTTGCAGATTGAGACTGCGCTGAAAGTGGGCGATTGGTTGAGAACCCAATGGCAGCCCGCGAACTGCGCACCCGATCAGCTTTGACCAAGGCGATACAACCGCTCAGCGTTACCGCGCAGTAGCTTCTCAAGCGCCACAGGCCGAAGATTCAGCGCATCGATCTCGCGCAGCGTGCGCTCGAAATCAAGCACTGGGTAGTCAGTGCCGAAAATCACCTTGTCCTGCCCGAAGGTGTTGATGAAGTGCACGAATGACTGCGGCCAGTAGCGCGGACTGTGGGCATCGCAGCCGATGTAGATGTTGGGATGCTTCCAGGCCATCGCGATCATCTCCTCGGTCCAGGGGATACCCACGTGAATGCCCACCAGCTTCAGCTCTGGAAAATCACAGGCCACCGCATCAAGGGTGATCGGCCGCCCCACACTCTTTAGCGGCCGAGCGGGGTCATACACCAGCGACTGTCCCACCTGAAGCTGAACCGGTACATCCAGCTCCACACACTTGGCGTAAAACGGATACCAGCGCGCATGGTCGGGCGCGAGTTCAAACCAGTGCGGATAAAAATGCCCGCCCACGAATCCGTATTCCCGGACTGAGCGCTCGAAAGCACGCACGCCGGCCATGCCCTCGGTGGGATCAAGCCCCGCCAGCCCGCTGAAGCGGTCGGGCCAGCGCTGAACCGCATCGGCCACCATTTCGTAGGGCAGATGCCAGCTGCCGGGAATGCCCATCTGCCCGGTCTTGGTGGCAATCAGCAGTGATCGCTCGATGCCGTTGCGGTCCATGAGTTCGAGCATCTGCTCATGTGTCAGTCCGTCGGCTACCGCAGACTCCCTGCCGATCTTGCCGGTCCAGAACGTCTTGGACCACGCGGGACGCAGCCTCATGACTTCGGGCGTGATCGGGTTGACCACGCAGTCGATGACCTTAAACGAACGATTCATGGAAACGATTTCCTGTGTGTAATCGAACTGTCAGCGGCGCATTCCCCGCACCGCAAGCACCACCGCCACCACCACCGCGATCATCACGATCGCACGCATCTGCGGGGATGCGCCCTGAAGCTGATCGGCGAGCGCCACGCCGATTGAGGCCGGCGCCAGCATCGCCGGCACCCACAACACCGCTGACAGCCAGTTGGCGATCTGAAACGACATGCGTCGCCCACCCATCGCGCCCGCCATCAGCGGAATGATTGCTCGTCCGAGCGGAATGAACCGGCTCACGATCACGGCAATGGAACCCCAGCGCTCGAAAAATCGGTGACCGCGCGCGATCCAGTCTGGGCGACGCGCGAAAAACCCCAGCGATTCGATCCGCTCGCCGTAGCGCCGTCCGACTTCGAAACTCACCCAATAGCCCAGCCCGGCGCCCACCATGCCCCATATCGACAACTCAACGAGACTGACCAGCCCGGCAGCGGCTAGCGAGCCGATCGCGAGCAGCAGCAGCGTGGCGGGTACCAGGGCACTGATGAGCGCGAGCGACTCGATCAGGCACAACCCGAACACGAGCGGCGCAGCCCACTCGCGATGCGCGCGAATGAGATCAAGTATGGGTGCGAACAGTTGCTCAAAAAATCCATCTGGCGACATGGGTGTTGTACTCCGTGAATACATCGGCGGCGCGAACTCACCGTTTAAGCGGCAAGCGTAGCCGCCCACGCAGAACGCGCAAGTCGATGCGCACACCCGTACCAGGGCTGAATTCGCGCGCTGATGACAGCAGCCCGGAATCACGATAGCGCGCGTGGCTGCGCCCAGCGCTCCCGCTTATCATCGAACCTTTACAGGGGATACCGACTTGAGAATCACCATGCTTGGCACCGGCGCAGCATTCGTTGACCCGGATCGCGCGCAATCCGGCATCCTGGTCACACTCGATAACGGCCGGCACTACCTGTTCGACTGCGGGGCGGGCATCACCCGCAACATGGTGCGGGCCAATGTGAGCCCGGCCGATGTCACCGCAGTATTCCTCACTCATATGCATCACGATCACATCTGCGATTTCCCGCTGTTCGTGATTACCGGCTGGATGTGGGACCGGCCCGACGCGCCCGTGGTGATCGGTCCGCGCGGCACCCAGCACTTCGTGAGTCATCTGTTTGAGGGCGGTGCCTTCAAGTCCGATTTTGAAGCGCGCAGCAGTTATCCCCGGCGGCAGAAAAATCTGCAGGCCGTGAGGCCCAAGGTCATCGAGGCGAGCCCGGGCGTAGCTTACGAAGATGAGCACGTGCGCATCGTCTGCGACTGGGTGGAGCACATTCCGCGCGATATCAGCGAGTGCTTCGGCGTGCGACTGGAGGCAGAGGGCAAGGCCGTAGCCTTCTCGGGCGATACGGCCGCCTGTGAATCCATGGTGAAACTCGCCAAAGACGCAGACCTGCTTATTCACGAATGCACCTTCCCGGAATCGTTCATCGAGCATCGCCGGAAAACTGGCGTGGGCACGTTCGCGCACACCAGCCCGACCGAACTCGGGCAAATTGCCGCCCGGGCGGGCGTGAAACGTCTGGTGCCCACCCATTTCGGTCACTTCGAATCCACCCATGCACTGATCCGCAAGGTCGCCACGCATCATTTCCCGGTGGAGCAGATGGGTCCGCACCTCATGGACGAGGTGGTGCGCGACATCCGTCGCCACTATCAGGGACCGATGCAGATCGCTTCTGACCTGCTGCGCATCGACGTCTGAGGCCCCCGCCCCACCCGCTGCGGCGCCGCGCACCGAACGCCCCGACGAGAGATCAACATGTCATCGATACCCCGCAAACGGTCAAGTCGCCACGAAATCGTGTCGCGGCTGACGGGCGCTCTGCTCGCTGTCGCGGCAGCGGCCACCTCTTTCGCTGCACTTGCGCAAGCGATCGATCCCTGGCCCAACCGTCCGGTACGAATCGTGGTGCCCTATGTGGCGGGCGCAATGGGTGACATGATCGCCCGTCGCCTCACCGAAGGCCTGCGACAGGAGCTCGGCCAGCCGGTACTGGTGGAAAACCGCCCAGGCGCCGGTGGCAATATCGGTACGCGGGCGGTCGAGCAGGCCAGCCCCGATGGCTACACCCTGCTGGTTGCGGCCACCAATAACTTCACCATCAACCAGTTCCTATACAAGGACCTGGGGTTTGATCCCTTGCAGCGCCTCGAGCCAGTCACCGTACTGGTCGATGTGCCCTCAGTGATCTTTGTTCCGGCGGGGCTGCCGGTCAATACGTTTACGGATTTCGTAGCCTGGGCACGCGTGAACCCCGGTAAGGTGAACTACGGCTCGCCGGGTAGCGGAACCACTCCCCACCTGTCGGCGGAGGCGATCAACCAGGCGTTTTCGCTTGGCATGATGCATGTACCCTACAAGGGCGCCTCGCAGGCGGTGACCGCACTGATGGCGGGTGAGGTGCAGTTCTACCTGGTGGGCGCAGGCGTGGGGCTACCGCATGTCCGAAGCGGAAAGCTCCGCGCGCTGGCAGTCGCCTCGCGCGGGCCCCTGTCAGTTCTACCCGACACCCCCAGCTTCGAGAAGGCGGGGATCACGGGCGTCGACGCGAGCAACTGGTGGGGGCTTGCTGCGCCGGCCGGTACGCCGCCAGCGCTGATCGACCGGCTTCAGCGCGTGTTTTGCAAGGTACTCGCCGAGCCTGGCAACGAGCAGGCCCTCGCCCAGCTCGGGGTGATGCCGGTCTGTAACGCACCCGCACAGATGCGGGCCCAGGTGGCCCGGGAGGCCGACAGCTGGCGCCGCGCGCTTCCAGCACTAAAGATCCAGATTGACTGAGCCGTTTGTCCGAAATGTGTCGTGAAACTCAATAATTGATGCGCGATGGACTTGTTGGCGAGGGCCAACCTGAGAGAAAATAGTAGGGTTGTACGTCGTAAACCGAGCATTCCGGGGAGCTCTTCCGATGAAAAAGTGGCTGGTCGCAATGAGTCTTGTATCGCTCAGCTCCCTGGCCCACGCTGAAGGCGGCGTTTTCCTCGGTCTCTCCATGCAGCTCGGCGGCAACATCAGCGCCCGTGACATCGGTGTCACGGCCAAGGTGGTTTCCAGTAACCGCGAAGACCGTGCCGTGCTGGGCGGCGGCATCAATGTCTATCCTTTTGGGTCAGGTCCCACACGCGTCGGCATCGACGTGGGCGCGGGCTATCAGGGCTCGCGGTTTGGTGCCATGGTGGGCTACGACCTGCTCCTCGGCCGGCCCACGCTCAATGCCGGGTACGTGAACACCACCAACCGATAACTCGCCCGCCGCTCAGAAGTCAAATTCCCTGACCAGCACCGCTGCGGCCTGTTTCAGGTAGCGCCAGGCCGGGGCATCAGCCCTGACATGGAGGCTCAGTTGGCCTCGCCAGCTTTGCGGCGTGAGACGGCCAAGCGCTTCTGGTTCTTCGATTGGCTGACGCCCGCTTTGTCCCGTTTCGTTATTTCGCTGCCGTTGTCACGCGGTTTCTTGCTGTCGCCGCGTAGTTCAGACAGTCTGTTGCACGTGACTCGACCCCTGCCGTCGCCTAGACACCACGAGACGCTCGCCGGGTGTCCGGAATCCCCCGCCGCCTACACGGACCACGATGCTGTCTTGCGCCGATAACGAACTGCTCACACGAACCGGTCCCGATACGCCGATGGGTCGCTACTTCCGGCGCTACTGGCAACCGGTGGCGCTCTCACGCGAGCTACCGGAGCCCGACTGCGCGCCCCTCCGCGTGATGGTGATGGGCGAATCGCTGCTCGCTTTTCGTGACAGCACAGGCGCCGTGGGGCTCATCGACCCGCGCTGCCCACATCGCGGCGCCGATCTCTATTACGGCCGAAACGAAAACGCCTCGATCCGCTGCGTGTATCACGGGTGGCGCTTCGACCGCCTGGGCCGCGCGCTCGAACTCCCGAATGTTCCTCCGGAGTCTCACTACCACCAGACGATTCGCATCGCAGCCTGGCCGGTCAGGGAAGCCGGCGACATCGTCTGGGCGTATCTCGGGCCGCCCGAACATGAACCCCCGCAGCTGCCGCAACTTGATTTCACCTGCCTGCCGCCCGAACACCGCTTCGTCACCAAAAAGCTCCAGCAATGCAACTGGGCGCAGTCGATCGAGGGTGCAA
>JAGWXN010000173.1 GCA_018969885.1 Betaproteobacteria bacterium
GCGTCAAGCGGCTCGTCGACCGCAAAAATGATATCGGCCACGGTCACATCTTTCATGGAACGGGCGAGTGAATACCCACCGCCAGGACCACGGGTGCTCTCCACCAACTCGTGGCGACGAAGCTTCCCAAACAGCTGCTCGAGGTAGGACAGGGAAATCTTCTGCCGCTGGCTGATGCCGGCAAGCGTCACCGGGCCCTGATGCTGTCGCATGGCTAGATCGATCATGGCGGTTACCGCAAACCGCCCCTTAGTGGTCAGTCGCATGGCTGGATTCCGATTTGAGGAGGAGTGTTTAATCCTGACCAGACAACTCAACTTTATCCTAATCCGAGCGATTTAGTCGAGATATCCGTCACCCGATGCGGGGCTTTTGTCTTGGACAAACGTCCCGCAAACCATATTCTAGGCCAGACAAACCGTTTTGTGAATACCCAGTGCGCAGATTGACTGAGCAGTCACAAATCCCCAGCAAATCAGTCGCACCGCAGGAAATCGCGCGCTGGAACGCCCAAAACCTCAGCTAATTCGCAGCGGAAGCCGCCGAAGACGCTTTCCAGTGGCCGCAAACACCGCATTAGCAAGGGCCGGAGCGACCGGCGGCAGTCCGACCTCTCCCACGCCACCGATCTCAGGCGACCCGTCGATCATTTCAACCTGAATACGTGGGGTTTCGCGCAGAGACAGCAGCCGCGTGTCGTTGAAATTACCCTGACGAATGGCCCCACTTGTCACGTCAATCTGTCCATGAAGCGCCGCAGACAACCCCCCGACAATCGCACCTGCGATCTGCGCACGAACGCCCCCCCGGTCGATCGCCAGTCCGCAGTCGACCACCGCAACAACGCGAAGCACCCGAATCTCAGTGCCCTCAACCTCGGCTTCAACCACCTGCGCGACGATCGAGCCAAAGCTCTGCACGATGGCCACGCCTCGCCCACCCCGGGCGCCGCGCCGGGTTTGAACGGGCCGGCCCCAGCCACTTAACCTGCCAACTTCTTCCAGTACCCGCAGCGCGCGTGGCTGCTTCTGCAGGAGCCTGCGTCGATATTGGAACGGATCGTCTCCTGCAGCGTGGGCGCACTCATCGATAAAGCTTTCAACAAAGAAACTGTTAACCCCGTAACCCACGGCGCGCCAGAAACCGACCGGTAGCGGGCTATCGATTCGCGCATGACGAACCTGCAACGCATCGAAGTCATAGATGACGTCAGACACCCCATCGTGGCAGGTGCGGTCAGGGACCCAGCCGAGCGGTAAACCAAACTGCCGCCGCATGTATTGCGCAACCACCGAAGGGCCGGAGAGCGAACACTCCAGTCGCACGACCTCGCCTCGAGCGCCGAGTCCGGCTTCCAGTCGGGCGGCTGCGGCAGGACGGTACATATCGCGCCGGGTGTCTTCTTCGCGGCGCCACTGAACCTGTACGGGCACGCCGCGCCCCAACGCCAGTGCGATTCGAACCGCCTGCGTCGCGAGATCGGTCTCGAGGCGTCGGCCGAGCCCGCATCCAATCAGACAGGGATGAACCACCACCTGCGCGATCGACAGGCCAGCGACCTGCGCGACCGTACGCCGCACCAGATCGGGCACTTGCGTTCCGATCCAGACCTCGCACCGGTCCGGATCAAGCCGTATCGTGCAGTTCATCGGCTCCATCGTCTGGTGGGCAACGAACGCGGCGTCGTAATCGGCCAGGAGTGTTTTTCGAACTGGAACCGGGCGATCGGGCGGGTCGCTGCGTACCGCCACGTCGCGCCCTTCCTTACGCTCCACTGCCGCACGCAGCGTCTGCAGATAGCCGCCTGAATTAATCGGGGTGGCCGAGTGACTCACCCAGCGCGCCTCCACGCCCTCCGCATAGCGATCGGCCAGCCACCACGAGGCGCCCACCACGGCGAACCACTGGTCGCCCTGCACCAGATCGGCTCCCGCGGGGGCCGCGCCCGCCGCCCACGCGGCGGAAGCCAGAGTCTCGCCCAAGAGCGGCGCATGGCGCACCGACGCGTAGCGCAGCCCCGGGAGGCGAATATCGGCGGCAAAGCGTGCGCTACCGTCCGTCTTGGCGCGCGAATCGACGCGCCGGATACCGCGCCCAATCAACCGGTACTGTTCGCGGGGCTTGGGTTCCACACGGCGGGGTTCCTCTTGCGCCGCATCCACCGCCAGTTCGCCGAAACCGAATGACTGCCCCGTGACCGGATCGACCACCCTCGAGGACAGCGTGCGCAGCCGCTCAGCCGGGACACCCCAGCGCCGCGCCGCAGCTGAAAGAAGCGCAGACCTGGCCCCCGCCCCCGCGCGACGTGCGGCAACCCAACAGTTGCGGGCCGAGGTCGAGCCGCCGGTTAATTGATCACCCGCCAGCCGGAGCACCGCCTCGAGGGCCCGGTGGGCAACGGACCCGAGCGCATCGTCGCCCCGCTTGAGCGCGAGCGAATCGAGTACCGGCAGCGGATTCGAATAGGCCAACCCAAGCGGCGCTGGACGCGCGGTGATACTGGCCGGGTCGCAGTCCAGTTCCTCGGCGACCAGAAGCGCAACCAGGGAAAAGACGCCCTGCCCCATTTCCTGGTGCGGCACCGACACCGCTACGCGCCCAGTACGGTCGATCGTGACCCAGGCGTTAAAGGATGATTCACCCTCGCCCGAAGGCGCGCGATACTGCCCGAGTTTCCACGCCCGCCAAGCCCCGGTACCGGCCGCCACGACCAGACCGCCACCCGCCAGGGCCGCAAAAGTGATGAATGCCCTACGGCCGAGACTGCGGGGCCCCGAGGGCTTGCGAATGAGAGGCGCCTGCGAGCTCATGTCGGAACAGCAGGGCGCTCAGGACGAAGCGCTTCCTCCGGCAAACAGGGTCTGCCGAAGGAAACGCGAAACGACGAAGATCTAGAGATCAGGCCGCAGCGACCTGCGTCGCCCGACGCTTGGCCACCTCAAGCAACCCGCTGCAGGCGTCTTCAATGTAATCGAGGACCTGCTCGAAATTTTGCGCCGACCCGTGATAAGGGTCAGGAACCGTCGCAGTCTCGTGCTCGGTCGCAAACCGCATCAGCAGCTGCAGCTTGTGATGGAAGCGCTTGGGCGCGGTCTGCTGAAGCAGGGATAGGTTGTCCCAGTCCATGGCAAGGATCAGGTCAAACTCTTCGAAGTCACGCTCAGTGACCTTGCGGGCGCGGATGTCGGCAGCGTTGTAGCCGCGCTTCTGAAGCGACGCCTGCGCGCGCTTATCCGTTGCTTCGCCCTCATGGAAAGCATGCGTGCCAGCCGATGCAACCCGAACCACGTCATCGAGACCGGCAACCCGGACCGTGTGACGAAAGACGCTTTCCGCCATGGGTGAGCGGCAGATATTTCCCATGCATACAAACAAGACTCGTGTACTCATGGCAAGGGATGTGGGTTCTCTTTTAGCCATTTCAATACCTTTTTGGTTTAGAGGAAGGGAGAAATCAATCGGTCAGGCCGCCCGCCCGGCGGCAAAAGGAACAACGTTGTGGGTGCCATCAGCGCCAAGCACGCGCTGCTTGAGGCGCGACAGACGATCGCGAACTTCGGCCGCTTTTTCGAACTCAAGGTTGCGCGCGTGCTCAAGCATTCGTTTCTCGAGTGCACGAATCTCGCGGGCCAGCGCCTTCTCGCCCAACTCCAGCGGCTCGTTGTCAGCGACGTCTTGGGCAGCACGCGCCACCCGCGCGCTGTCAGCGTCATACACACCATCGATCAGTTCGCGAACCTGCTTGCTGATGCCGCGCGGGGCGATGCCGTGTGCGGCGTTGAACTCAACCTGCTTCTGACGCCGCCGATCCGTTTCGGAGATGGCGCGCTTCATCGAGTCGGTGATGGTGTCGCCATAAAGGATGGCGGTTCCGCGCAGGTTTCGGGCCGCGCGTCCAATCGTCTGGATCAGGCTGCGTTCCGAACGCAGAAAGCCTTCCTTGTCCGCATCCAGGATGGCCACCAGCGACACCTCGGGTATGTCCAGTCCCTCCCTCAGCAGATTGATGCCCACCAGAACATCGAAACTCCCAAGACGAAGATCCCGAATGATCTCGACCCGCTCCACTGTGTCGATATCGGAATGCAAATACCGGACGCGTACGCCGTGCTCTCCAAGAAAATCAGTGAGGTCTTCAGCCATGCGCTTGGTGAGCGTGGTGACCAGTACCCTGTCGCCGAGCGCAACCCGCGACCGGATTTCTGACAGCAGGTCTTCAACCTGAGCCCGCGCCGGTCGGACCTCGATCGCAGGATCGATCAGTCCGGTGGGCCTCACCACCTGCTCCACCACCTGGCCTGCCGTGCGGTGCTCGTAGTCGGCCGGCGTGGCCGAGACAAAAATGCACTGCCTCATCTTGTGCTCGAACTCATCGAACCGAAGCGGCCGGTTATCAAGCGCCGAGGGAAGCCGGAAGCCATACTGAACCAGCGTTTCCTTGCGGGAACGGTCGCCACGATACATGCCGCCCAACTGGCCGATCGTGACGTGGCTCTCGTCAATGATCATGAGCGCGTCAGCGGGCAGGTAATCGACCAGCGTCGGCGGCGGATCCCCCGGGCGCGCACCGGATAGATGGCGGGAGTAGTTCTCGATGCCCTTGCAGAATCCCAGCTCCTGCAACATTTCGAGATCGAAGCGCGTGCGCTGCTCGAGCCGCTGTGCCTCGAGGAGCTTGCCCTGCGACAAGAAGAACTCAAGGCGCTCAGCCAGCTCAGACTTGATGGTCTCGAGCGCGCGTAGGATCGTGGCCCGGGGCGTCACGTAGTGCGATGACGCGTACACCACGAAGCGGGGGATCTTTTGGCGCACACGGCCGGTGAGCGGATCGAAGAGCTGCAGAGATTCGATTTCGTCGTCAAACAGCTCGATGCGCAGCGCGAGCTCGGCATGCTCGGCCGGGAAAATGTCGATCGTGTCGCCGCGCACCCTGAAAGTGCCGCGAACAAACTCGGCCTCATTGCGCCGATACTGCATCGACACCAGTCGCTGCAGCAGTTCGCGCTGCCCGATGCGGTCGCGCACCCGCAACATGAGCCGCATGTCGTGGTAGTCGGCCGGATTACCGATGCCGTAGATGCACGAAACCGTAGCCACGATGATGGTGTCACGGCGCTCGAGCAGCGACTTGGTTGCCGACAGCCGCATCTGCTCGATGTGGTCGTTGATCGAGGAATCTTTCTCGATGAACAGATCACGCTGAGGCACGTAGGCCTCGGGCTGGTAGTAGTCGTAATACGAGACGAAATATTCAATGGCGTTTTCGGGGAAGAACTCGCGCATTTCAGCGTAGAGCTGTGCGGCCAGCGTTTTATTCGGTGCGAGGACGAGCGCGGGCCGCCCCATCCGGGCAATGACATTGGCCATGGTGAAGGTCTTGCCCGAACCGGTCACCCCCAGCAGCGTCTGAAAACTGAGACCGTCTCGCAGACCTTGCTCGAGCGCGTCGATGGCTGCGGGCTGATCGCCTGCCGGCGCAAACGGCCGGGCCAGCCGGAACGGGCTACCCGGAAACGTAAGCAGATTCGAACTGTCGTGAGCGAGATCGACCATCAGAAAAGAGCCGTTCCTCTACCGTGATAGACTGCCTGAAGCAGATAAGAGCCACCGCCGCGCCGCTCGAACTCTGCGTTGTTTCATGTGTCCAACCGCCCGTTTGCGCCCCGCGACTCGCGGGCGCCCGTGTTGTTGATTGCTCAAACCACGAAACCCCGCTCCCTTGCCGCATCGCAACATCGCGCACCGCAGCCCTGGTTTCTGCGTTGCAACAATGTCCTGGATGCAATCGGTCAGCCAAACCTGCAGACCCGCTTCGCCCGACTATCTGACCAATCGGTAATTATCGCGCGCGCCCCCCCAAAAAGCTAGAGTAGTGCACAATTCTTGTGCAGTTTCTCAAAGGTTATTTCCTTTCAATTCAATCAAATCAATCACTTAGAACTCATCATGACATCCTCCATGTTCGCCGCAGTCGAGATGGCCCCGCGCGATCCGATTCTCGGACTCACCGAAGCGTTCAATGCCGACACCCGTCCCGCCAAGGTCAACCTCGGAGTAGGCGTCTATTACGACGACGACGGGCGAGTCCCCCTTCTTGAGGCAGTGCGGGAAGCGGAGAAACAGCGCTTGGAGAAACAACCCGCGCGGGCCTATCTGCCCATCGAGGGGTTCGCCGCCTATAACCAGGCGGTTCAAGGATTGCTCTTTGGCCCGGCCTCGCCGCTGACCGCTGCAGGCCGCGTTGCAACATTCGAGGCACTGGGCGGAACGGGCGGCCTTCGCATCGGCGCCGACTTTCTGCGGCGACTGATGCCAACGGCTGAGGTCTGGATCAGTGATCCCAGCTGGGAGAACCACCGTGCCCTGTTTGAAGCTGCGGGCTTCAAGGTCAACGCCTATACCTATTACGACGCGACCAGCCATGGCGTGAATTTCAACGGAATGCGGGCATCGCTCGAAGCCCTGCCCGCCGGGTCGATCGTGGTGCTGCACGCGTGCTGCCACAATCCCACCGGCGTTGACCTCAGTGCCGACCAATGGTCGCAGGTCGTCGACACCGTCCGCGTCCGCGGTCTGGTCGCCTTTCTCGACATGGCCTATCAGGGCTTTGGAGATGGCATTGCCGAAGACGCGCTCGCGCTCAACCTGTTCGCCGCCTCCGGTCTCAACTTTCTTGTCTCAAGCTCATTTTCAAAGTCGTTTTCTCTTTACGGCGAACGCGTGGGAGCGCTCTCCGTCGTCACCGCCGATCGAGACGAAACCGCTCGCGTCGTCAGCCAGGTAAAGCGCACCATCCGTACCAACTATTCGAGCCCACCCACCCACGGGGCTGCGGTGGTGGCGGCTGTGCTCTCCACGCCCGCCCTGAGAGCCACGTGGGAGCGCGAGCTCGCCACCATGCGAGAGCGTATTCGCGCCATGCGAAGCGGCCTCGTCGAGGGCCTCAAGGCTCGCGGTGTCAAGCGAGATTTCAGCTTCGTGATCCGTCAGCGCGGCATGTTTTCCTACTCTGGCCTCAATCGCGACCAGGTCGACGTTCTGCGTGAGCAATACGGCATCTACGCCATCAGCACGGGGCGCATCTGCCTGGCAGCACTCAACTCGCGAAATATCGACTACGTGGCAGATTCAATTGCCAAGGTCTTAAGCAACGCCTGATCGGTACCCGTTCTCATCATGGCCAGCCAGCCTACCCAGTGCTCTCTTTCAGCAGCCGTCTCAGATTGGGCTGACCAACTGAACCGCATCGC
>JAGWXN010000174.1 GCA_018969885.1 Betaproteobacteria bacterium
GTGCGCTGCTGGCCGGGTTCGAAGCGCACCGCCGTGCCGGAAGCGATGTTCAGCCGCATGCCGCGCGCCGCAGTCCGGTCAAACTGCAACGCGCCGTTGGTCTCGGCAAAGTGGTAGTGCGAGCCGACCTGTATCGGGCGGTCGCCGCGGTTGGCGACCTGTAGCGTGATCACCGTGCGACCGGCATTGAGTTCGATCTCGCCGTCGGCCGCCTCGATCGCACCGGGCACGAGCGGCCCCTCGCTTGATGATGGGTGTACTGTCATCGGATGGCTCCTCGGGTCAGACAATCGGCTGGTGAACGGTCACGAGTTTGGTGCCGTCGGGGAACGTGGCCTCGATCTGGATCTCGGGAATCATTTCAGGCACGCCCTCCATCACATCCTCGCGGCTGAGCAGGGTGGTGCCGGCCTGCATCAGTTCGGCGACGCTACGGCCATCGCGCGCACCCTCCATGATGGCGGCACTCAGGAAGGCAACCGCCTCGGGATAGTTGAGCTTCAGGCCCCGGGCCTTGCGTCGTTCGGCGACCAGCGCGGCAGTGAAGATCAGCAGTTTGTCGCGTTCGCGTGGCGTCAGTTCCATGGTGTCAGTCTCCGCAGACGACCACCGGCGCCGCCGGCGGTTGGTAAAGAGGGGATCGGGTCGTTGTCATCAGGTGGCCCAGATTCTAGGCGCACAAGCCTCGCGACCGATAGCGATAGGCCGGCAGGCGGCCCAGGCAGCCCGGAGCACGCGCCAGCCCGCTTCTGCCCCCTCGCCCCGCCATCGCAATACCACCAGGCCCGACAAAGCCGTGATGGCCCAGTCGCCGGGCAGATGATCGCTCGAGCCGCTCCGAGATTCGTCTTGAAGGCGGCGAACCCGCTCCACCATTTGCGCACACGCATCGGGCGATGCGGCAATCACCAGGGTTGCAAAGGCAGGCAGCCCGGCGAGCCCCGCCCGGGCAGTAAGGATGGGCGACTGGCCTTCAATCGACGCCTGCTCGACAAACACGGGGCGTCCATCGCGCATGATCTCCATCCGTGATCGGATTTCTCCGGTCATGAAGCGTAGCCCGCTTGCGGGCCTTCCAAGACACACGAGATCGGCCGCAACCAGGGTGCCGCTGCCAGCCAGTTCGATGCGCGTGCTCCAGTCGGCGACAGCGCCGTCGAAGACAATCGTTTCGAGCGGCAGCCATTCAAGACTCGCGCCATCAGCCACCGATAGTCGGACCGACTGGCGCGCAACCGGCTGCGCCGCTTCGGGATTGGCCCGATACCACTTGGCCGCCCCCGGCGAAGTGATCAGCGCGCGGGCGCCCTCGTGGGCAGCCACCGAGATCTCCAGTCGGTCGCCCGAGGCGATCCCACCGGGAGGGTGAACGATCACCTGGTGCCACAGACCCAGGCCTTCCGGCGTGAACCCCTTCTGCACGCGCAGCGGTCCACGGTGCGAACGGAGCACAGGAATGGTGGCCTCGCCCCGACGCGCAAATGCAAGATCGAGGCTCGCGTGCCAGCCCGCCCCACCGGGCGGTGGGTCAGGGGAAACCGCGCCGCCTGTCTCGTCGTGCCGCCATTCCGGCGCGTTCATCGATTCGCCTTTCGTCTAGCGTGCGGCCAGGGGCGATCGGCTCAGATCGCCACCAGCTCACGCACGCCGTCGCGTTCCATATCGGCCCCAAGGCCAGAGCGGATCAGCTCGCCGCGCGCCATGACTGCGTAGCGATCGGCAAGTGACCGGGCGAAATCGTAATACTGTTCAACCAGCAAGATCGCCATGTCCCCACGGGAAGCAAGCAGGCGAATCACCCGCTCAATGTCCTTGATGATGGAGGGCTGAATGCCTTCAGTAGGTTCGTCGAGAATCAAAAGCCGCGGCCGCATGGCAAGCGCCCGGGCAATGGCCAGCTGCTGTTGCTGCCCGCCCGACAGATCGCCGCCGCGCCGGCGCAGCATAGTTTTCAGCACCGGGAAAAGTTCGAACAGCTCGGCAGGGACCTGTGCGCCGCGCGCGGCCGTGGCCAGACCCATCCGGAGATTTTCCTCGACGGTGAGCCGCGGAAAAATTTCTCGGCCCTGCGGCACATAGCCGATACCAAGCGATGCGCGCCGCTCTGGGGTTAAAGACTGGATCGGCTGGCCGTGGAACTCGATCGTGCCGGCGCGGATCGGAACCACCCCCATGATCGAGCGAAGCAATGTGGTCTTGCCAACCCCGTTACGCCCAAGCAACACCGAGATGCCCGAAGCCGGTACTTCGAGCGATACGGCACGCAGGATATGGCTGCCGCCGTAGAACTGATCGACGCGGTCAAGCTTCAGCATGGGGTGGAGAGGGGGTCGGTGCGGCGGTTGGGCATAGCGTTATCGTCATCGTCCCAGATAGACCTCGATCACGCGCGGGTCGGCCTGCACCTCGGCAAGCGTACCCTCGGCGAGGACACTTCCTTCATGCAGCACCGTGACGCGACGCGCGATCCGCGCAATGAAATCCATGTCGTGTTCGACCACCATGATCGAGTGCTGGCCGGCAAGTTCGAGGAGAAGTTCAGCCGTGCGCTCGGTTTCTCCGTCGGTCATGCCTGCCACCGGTTCATCGAGCAGCAACACCACCGGATCCTGCGCGAGCAGCATGCCAATTTCCAGCCATTGCTTCTGACCATGCGACAGCTCCCCCGCCTGGCGCTCTCGTTCGCCGGCAAGCCGGATCTGGGCGAGTAATTGATCGATCCGATCGCGCTGTGCGCCCGACAGCCGCCACCGGAGGGAACCCCACGCGCGCTTATCGGCCTTGAGCGAAAGCTCCAGGTTCTCGAAGACCGACAAGTCTTCGAATACCGTGGGTTTCTGGAACTTCCGGCCGATACCAGCGCGCGCGATATCGGGCTCACGAAGCCGCAGCAGATCAATCGACTGCCCGAAAAATGCACGCCCCGAATCCGGGCGGGTTTTGCCGGTAATTACATCCATCATCGTGGTCTTGCCGGCGCCGTTCGGGCCGATCACGCAACGCAGCTCCCCCGCATCGACCGAAAGAGAGAGCTGGTTGAGCGCACGAAACCCATCGAAAGAGACCGAGATGTCATCCAGATAGAGGGCAACGCCATGGGTGAGGTCAACCGCATCGGTTCGCAGATGGCCAAAGGTGGCCTGCTGGTCACCGGAGACCAGTACCGGATCGCTCGCGCGTGACCTCATGATCGGATGCCACCCGAGCGCCCGAGCAGCCGCTCAACGAGCCCCACCACCCCGCGCGGCATGAACAGCGTCACCAGCACAAAGAGAAGCCCCAGAAAGTACAGCCAGAACTCTGGGAAGGCCATGGTGAACCAGCTCTTCGCGCCGTTGACCAGAAAGGCACCGGCGATGGGACCAATCAGCGTGCCGCGCCCGCCCACCGCCACCCAGATGGCGATTTCAATCGAGTTGGCGGGCGACATTTCACCCGGGTTGATGATGCCCACCTGCGGCACGTAGAGTGCACCGGCGATGCCGCAGAGTACCGCCGACAGCGTCCACACGCCAAGCTTGTACCAGAGCGGATCGTAACCGCAGAACATGACGCGGCTCTCGGCATCGCGGATGGCCATCAGCACCCGCCCGTACTTAGAGCGCACCAGCCAGCGAAACAGCATGAAGCTGCCGATCAGGACCATGCCGGTCAGCGCGAACAGCACGGCACGCGTTTCTGCGCTCGCCACTGAGTAGCCCAGGATGCGCTTGAAATCGGTAAAGCCATTGTTGCCGCCGAATCCCGTTTCATTGCGAAAGAAAAGCAGCATCGCCGCATAAGTGAGCGCCTGCGTAATGATCGAGAAATACACGCCCTTAATGCGCGAGCGGAAGGCAAGATAGCCGAACACGAAGGCGAGAACGCCGGGCACCGCGACCGCCAACAGCAGTGCCCAGCCGAAGTGCTCGCTGAAGGTCCAGTGCCAGGGCAGCGATTTCCAGTCGAGAAACACCATGAAGTCGGGCAGATCGCTTTTATAGTGGCCGTCCCGGCCGATGGCACGCATCAGGTACATGCCCATGGCATAGCCGCCCAGCGCGAAGAAAAGGCCATGCCCCAGCGAAAGAATGCCGGCGTAGCCCCACACCAGCCCCATGGCGAGGGCCACAATGGCGTAGCAGAGAATCTTTCCGGATAGCGTCACGAAGTAGGACGACAGGTGAAGCGGATGCCCGGGCGACAGCACCAGACTGGCGGTCGGCACAAGCACAGCCACGACCAGGAGCGCGAGCACCAGAGCGAGCTTTTCAAGCGGCGAGAATAAGGGCTTCATGATGCGCGGCTCAGGCCTCTGCGCTTCGGCCACGCAGCGCAAACAGCCCCTGCGGACGCTTCTGGATAAAACCCACGATGAAAAGCAGTACCGCAATCTTGGCAATGACGGGACCGGACAGTCCTTCAATCAGCTTGTTCACGATGCCCAGCCCGAGCGCCGCACTCACCGCACCGGCCAGTTGCCCTACCCCGCCCAGCACCACCACCATAAAAGAATCGATGATGTAGGCTTGACCCAGGTCCGGGCCGACATTGCCGATCTGGGACAGCGCGCAGCCCGCAAGCCCGGCAATGCCCGACCCCAGCGCAAAGGCAAGTGTATCCACCCGGCGCGTTGGCACCCCCACGCAGCGCGCCATGGTGCGATTCTGCGTGGCCGCACGCACGAAGAGTCCGAGCCGCGTGCGAGCAAGCACCAGACCAACGCCCACCAGCACCGCGATCGCAAAGCCGATGATCATGATGCGGTTCCAGGGCAGGACCAGATTGGCCGCAAGCGTCACGCCCCCCGACATCCAGGATGGATTTTCAACGGTCACGTTTTGCGCACCGAAGAGCGTTCGTGCAAGCTGGATCAGGATCAGACTGATGCCCCAGGTCGCAAGCAAGGTCTCAAGTGGACGACCATACAGAAACCGGATCACCGTGCGCTCAAGGAACGCGCCCGTGAGCGCAGCCGCCAGAAATGCTGCCGGCACCGCTGCCACCAGATACGCGTCAAACCATTGCGGCGCCCAGGCCCGAAACGCGTTTTGCACCAGCCATGTGGCGTACGCCCCCACCATCATGAGTTCACCATGCGCCATGTTGATGACCCCCATCAGCCCGTAGGTGATGGCAAGCCCCAGCGCCGCCAACAATAGGATGCTCCCGAGACTCACGCCGGCAAACGCGAGCCCCAGCCTTTCATACCAGGCAAGTCGCTCGTCGATTCGCGCAATCGCGCGGCGCACGGCATCGCGCACCTGCGGATCGGGTTCGACCTCTGCCGCCAATCGCGCCGACAGCAGCGATTTCGCGGACGGCCCACCGTCACGCGCCAGGGATTCCGCCGCCGCAAGGCGCTTGTCGCGCTCGGGTGAGGCGAGCATCAGCCCAGCACGAACGCCGTCTAGCAGGGTTCGAATCTGCGGATCTTTTTCAGCGGCAAGGGCTCGCTCAACCAGAGGCAGTCGCGATGCATCCGCGCTCTTCGCAAATGCCTGCGCCGCGGCAAGCCGCTCGGCGCGATCGGGCACGAACAGAGCGAGCGCACCCAGCGCACCTGCAATTTCGCGCCGCATCCGGTTGTTGATCACCGGCTCTTCCGCCCCGGCAGCCAATGACTCGGCCGCCCCGCTGACCACATCGGTTGCGCGCTGGCCCTGAACGATGAAGGCCCGCCCGCCCGCGACGCGTACGTTGCCATCAGCCATCTGCTTGAGAAAGGCCGCCGCCCCCCCATCACCCGCATCCACCGCCTCGCGCATCGCGGCCAGACGCGCAGTGGTGTCACCGAGCGCCATCCGGATCGCAAGTTCGTGGGTAAGCGAAAGCGCAGCCGGCGCGAAACAAAGCCACGCGGCGACGAGCGCGATCAACCTTGACAGCAGCCCCCTCATACACACTCCAGGACAGCGGGGCCGGCACCGGCCCCGCCGCGAGCACCAGAACCGAGCCGATTACTTCGAGCGGCCGTCCGGCTCGTCTTTCTTCTTGTCGTTACCCGGAATGAACGGGCTCCAGGGCTGCGCTTTCACCGGGCCGGAGGTTTTCCAGACCACGTTGAACTGACCATCTGCGCGTACCTCGCCAATGAACACCGGCTTATGCAGGTGGTGGTTTTTCTCGTCCATCTTGGCGACGAAACCCGACGGCGCCTTGAAGGTCTGACCCGCCATCGCCTCGATCACTTTATCGACATCGGTGGTCTTGGCTTTCTCGACCGCCTGCTTCCACATGTAGATGCCGATGTAGGTCGCTTCCATGGGATCGTTGGTCAGCGGCCTGTCAGAGCCGGCAAGCTTTTTGGCCTTGGCGTATGCGGACCATTTCTGAATGAAGCCGTCGTTTTCGGTGTTCTTCACCGACATGAAGTAGTTCCAGGCGGCCAGGTGCCCCACCAGCGGCTTGGTATCTACGCCCCGAAGCTCTTCCTCACCAACCGAGAAGGCCACCACGGGTACATCCGTAGCCTTCAGCCCCTGATTACCGAGCTCCTTGTAAAACGGCACATTCGAATCGCCATTGATGGTCGACACCACCGCAGTCTTGCCGCCGGCTGCGAATTTCTTGATGTTGGCCACAATGGTTTGATAATCGGAATGACCGAAGGGCGTATAGACCTCCTCAATGTCCGAATCCTTCACGCCTTTGCTTCGCAGGAAGGCGCGCAGAATCCGGTTGGTCGTGCGGGGGTACACATAGTCGGTACCGAGCAGGAAGAAGCGCTTGGCTTCGCCGCCGTCGGCGCTCATCAGGTACTCCACCGCGGGAATCGCCTGCTGGTTGGGCGCCGCGCCCGTGTAGAACACGTTTTTCGAGAGCTCTTCGCCTTCGTACTGAACCGGGTAAAAGAGCAGGCCGTTTAACTCTTCATACACCGGCAGCACCGACTTACGTGAGACCGATGTCCAGCATCCAAAGGTGACCGCCACCTTGTCCTGGGTGAGAAGCTGGCGCGCCTTCTCCGCAAAGAGCGGCCAGTTCGACGCAGGATCAACCACCACGGGTTCGAGCTTTCGCCCCAACACGCCACCGGCTGCGTTGATCTCATCGATGGCCATCATCGCGACATCTTTGAGCACGGTTTCGGAAATCGCCATCGTGCCCGACAGCGAGTGGAGGATACCGACCTTGATGGGGCCTGCGCCCTGCGCGTGAGCGACGTTGGCACCCGCGGACAGCGCAACCGCGGCCGCAAGAGCCTTGAGGGAGAAACGACGGTTCATGGTGTCACCTCGAAAAAGGGTGTTCGGAAATCAGGA
>JAGWXN010000175.1 GCA_018969885.1 Betaproteobacteria bacterium
CGCCGCTCAACGCTTCCAACATCGCTCCAATCACCGGCATTTCGATGCTCTGGATTTACGGCATCGGCTTTTTCACCAGCGTCGGCATTGCGCTCCTCACGCTCGCGCGGCTGTGGCGTGCGCTCACCGGGCGGCTGGGTGAGCGCGAGCTGGCGGAATTCGCGGGCGAACTCGACTCGGGCGATGCCGCCTCGCTCAAGAGGCATCTCGAATGACCGTCGCCGTGTTTCTCGTATCGCTTCTGGGAGCCATGGCGATCGGCATGCCGGTTGCGTTTGCGCTCATCGTCTGTGCGCTCGCGCTCATGCTGCATCTGGATCGATTCGACAGCCAGATCGTGGCGCAGAACCTGATCATCGGCGCTGACAACTTTCAGCTGCTCGCGGTGCCCTTTTTCCTGCTGGCGGGCGAATTGATGAATGCAGGCGGGCTGTCGCGGCGCATCGTTCGAGTGGCGGTCACCATGGTCGGCCATGTGCATGGCGGACTGGGCTATGTCGCAATCTTTGCCGCGGTGGTGATGGCATCGCTCTCGGGCTCCGCCGCGGCCGATACTGCCGCGCTCGCCTCCATCCTCATCCCGATGATGCGGGAAGCCGGCTACAACCTGCCGCGCTCTGCTGGGCTGATCGCAGCCGGGGGCGTGATCGCACCGGTCATTCCGCCGTCCATCGGCTTCATCATTTTTGGTGTTGCGGCCAATGTCTCGATCACCCAGCTCTTCCTGGGCGGTGTTTTTCCGGGCCTGTTGATGGGCGTCTCTCTGGTGATCGCCTGGGCCTGGGTTGTGCGGCGCGAACGGGTGGCGGTGTTTCCAAAGGCTTCCTGGGGCGAGCGGCTGCGCGCGGCGCTAGACGGCATCTGGGCGCTCGCAATGCCTGTGATCATCCTGGGGGGCATCAAGTTCGGCGTAGTGACCCCCACGGAAGCGGCGGTGCTCGCAGCCGTCTACGCGCTCTTTGTGGGTCTTTTTGTCTACCGTGAGCTGAAGCTCTCACAGCTCTACCGGGTGATGCTCATTGCCGCGAAGACAACCGCGGTGGTGATGTTTCTGGTCGCCTCTGCGTTGGTGTCAGCCTGGCTCATCACGCAGGCCAATATTCCGGCGGAACTGGCTGGGGTGCTCGCGCCATTTCGGGAGCATCCGAAGCTGCTGCTCCTCATCATGATGCTGCTCGTTCTGGTGGTCGGCACCGCGCTTGATTTCGCGCCCACGGTGCTGATTCTCACCCCGGTGCTGATGCCGGTGGTGAAGTCTGCCGGCATTGACCCGGTCTACTTCGGCGTGCTCTTCATCATGAATAACGCCATCGGGCTCCTGACGCCGCCGGTGGGTATTGTGCTCAACGTGGTGGCGGGCGTCGCCCGGATGCCGATGGGCGCTGTGATCCGCGGCGTCACCCCTTTTCTGATCGCCCAGATTACGGTATTGCTGTTGCTGGTGGCCTTCCCCGAGCTGGTGACCGTCCCGTTGAAATGGCTGCGCGGCCGCTGACGCTTCAACGGGTTAAAGTCCGCCTACCGAGTTTTTGTTCCCAACATTCAAAACAGGAGACAAACGATGATTCCCCGTTCTGATCGTTCCCCGCTTCGTCCGGCGCTTGCCGCCCTGACCGTTGCGCTGGGCGCAGCGTTTGCTGCACCCGCGCAGGCGCAGTTCGCCGACCGCACCATCCGCGTCTCAAACGGTGTCAACCAGGATCACCCGGTGGGCAACGGCGTGGCCAAGATGACCGCCTGCGTGACGCAGAAATCAGGTGGCAAGATGAAACTGCAGGCATTCTGGGGTGGCGCCCTGGGCGGTGACCTGCAGGCGACCCAGGCCCTGCGCTCGGGCACCCAGGAAATGGTGATCACGTCTTCGTCGCCGCTCGTTGGCATCGTGCCCGAGCTGGGCGTCTTCGATCTGCCTTTCCTGTTCCAGAACGAGGCCGAAGCCGACAAGGTGCTGGATGGCAACTTCGGCAAATTCATCTCCGACAAAATGCCGGCGGCCAATCTGGTGAACCTCGCCTGGTGGGAAAACGGCTTTCGTAATCTCACCAACTCGCGCCGGCCGGTAGGCAAGTGGGAAGACCTGCAGGGCGTGAAGGTCCGCGTCATGCAGAACAACATCTTCCTCGACACCTTCAAAACGCTGGGCGCCAATGCCGTGCCCATGGCCTTTGGCGAAGTGTTTACCGCGCTTGAAACCCGCGCGATCGATGGCCAGGAAAATCCGTTTGTCACCATCGACACTTCCAAGTTCTATGAGGTGCAGAAGTTCCTGTCGGTGACCCGCCACGCCTACACGCCGTTCATGGTGCTGTATTCCAAGCCGCTCTGGGACAAGCTCTCGAACGATGAGCGCGGTGCGCTCTCGGCTTGCGCGATCGAGGGGCGCGATGAGCAGAGGAAGGTCTCGCGTGCGCTCTCCGAGAAGTCGCTTGCGGCGCTCAAGTCGCGCGGCATGCAGATCAATGAAGTCTCGCAGGCTGAGTACCGGCGCATGTTCGAGAAAGTCCAGGCCGTGTACGACAAGCATCAGGGCACGATCGGCCAGGAAACCATCACACAGCTGAAAGATACGCTCGCGCAGATCCGCAAGTAAGCCCGCATGTCGGGCCCGCGCGAGCGGGCCCGGGGCTGCCAAGAGGAGGCGGTTCGCATGAAGATCACCGGTCTCGAAACAGTCAGGCTGGGGGAGTTCCCCAACCTGATCTGGGTGCGCCTGCACACTGACGAAGGCCTGGTCGGTCTGGGCGAAACTTTCATGGGCGCCGCTGCAGTCGAGGCCTATCTGCATGAAACGGTTGCGCCCAAGCTGGTTGGTCGCAACCCGCTCCACATCGAGGCGATCGGCCGTGATCTGGCCAACTATCTTGGCTGGCGCTCCGCCGGGGTTGAAACCCGCGGGAACTCGGCGGTCGATATCGCGCTCTGGGATCTGTTCGGTAAAGCGGTCGGCATGCCGCTTGCCGATGCGCTGGGCGGACGCTCGCGCGAGTCGGTCCGGGTCTACAACACCTGCGCTGGCTACAAATACATTCGTGATGCGCGGGCCCAGGCGGTGGCCAACTGGCATGTGGGTGAAACCGCGGGGCCTTACGAAGACCTGGAGGCTTTTCTGCATCGCGCGGACGAGCTCGCGCTGTCGCTGCTCGAAGACGGCATCACGGGCATGAAGATCTGGCCGTTCGATATCGCCGCCGAACGCACCCGGGGCTGGGATATCTCGCCCCGCGAACTCGACACGGCACTCGAGCCCTTCCGGAAGATCCGCGCAGCGGTGGGCGATCGCATGGACATCATGGTTGAGTTCCATTCGCTCTGGAGCCTGCCCATGGCCTGTCGGCTTGCGCGCGAGCTCGAGCCCTTCAACACCTATTGGCATGAAGACCCGTTTCGGCTCGATAACCTTGCCGACCTGCGCGAATATCGCCGCCACTCGAAAGCCTGGGTCTGCGCCAGTGAAACGCTCTCGTATACGCACGCCTTCAGGGAATACCTTGAAACCGGCGTCGCGGGCGTTGCCATGCTCGATCTCTCCTGGTGTGGGGGCGTTACCGAGGCCCGGAAGATCGCGGCGCTGGCTGAATCGCATCACGTGCCGGTGGCGCCGCACGACTGCACGGGCCCGGTGGTCTGGGCGGCCTCGTGTCATTTCTCGCTCCATGCGAGAAACACGCTCATTCAGGAGTGCGTGCGTGCCTTCTACACCGGTTGGTACACCGAACTGGTCACCGCGCTCCCTACGGTGAGCCGCGGTGAGGTCACGGTTGATTTTTCAAAACCCGGTCACGGGCTTGAGCTGCTTCCGGGGCTCGAGATGCGTGCCGATGCCATTCGCCGGTTAAGCGAAGGAGCGCGCTGATGCTCACCCTTTGGGGACGCACCAATTCCATCAATGTGATGAAAGTGCTCTGGGCCTGTGCCGAGCTTAATCTCGCCTATCAGCGCATTGATGCCGGTATGCATCACGGTGTCGTCGATACCGACGCCTACGGCGAAATGAATCCGAACCGGCGCGTGCCCACCCTGCGTGACGGCGACTTTGTTTTGTGGGAGTCCAACACCATCGTCCGCTATCTGGCCGCGCGCGAACGTCGCCATGACCTGCTGCCGGATGACCCCAGAGGTCGCGCCGACGCCGAGCGCTGGATGGACTGGGCGACCAGCACCCTGGCCGCGCCCATGACCACGATCTTCTGGCAGCTGATTCGAACCCCTGCCGACCGGCGCGACGCGGTGGCTATTGAGCGCTCGCAGGCCGAGACCGCCCGCTGTTTCGGGCTGCTTGATCGCGAGCTGTCGCGCCGCAGTCATCTGTCGGGCGATGCGCTTACGGTGGCGGATATGGCGGTCGCACCTTTCGTGCATCGGTGGCTTGCGCTCCCGATCGAGCACCCGACGCTGCCTGCGCTTGATGCGTACTACCGCCAAATGATGATGCGGCCCGCCTTCCGGCAGCATGTGGCGCTGCCGCTTAGCTGAGCGGAATCGGCGCCCTGGCTTAAGCGATTCGGGCTGCGCTCGCCGCAGCGATATGACCGCCTGCGATGGCGCTCAGCAAGCCGTTGCCTGACAGGTAGCCCCACACGGCATTGCCTGATACCCCGCGCGCCGCGCCGCCCGCGGCGAGCAGGTTCGGAAACGGGCGCCCTCGCGTATCGAGGACCCGGCAGTGCGCGTCCACCGCGAGCCCGCCCTGGGTGTGAAACAACGCGCCGGTCACCTTGACCGCATGAAGTGTTCCGGCGAGCGCCCGGCGGAAGGTTCGGCCGGTGACCGGGTCAGTGCCCTCGCGCACGGTGCCAAGCGTGCGTTCCAGTGTATCGGGTGCGCAGCCGATCGTGGCGGCTAGTTCGCCGGCATCGGCCGCGTGTCGCACGGCGCCGGCCGCCTGGGCTTCGCGAAAATCGGGGAAATCCTGAGCGAACTGCAGGATTGCATCGTCGAACACATTCCATGCAATGCCGTCGGGCTGGGCGAGTACATGCACCGCCGCCTCCGAGTAGCCCTGGGTCTCGTCATGAAACCGTTCGCCCAGCCGATTCACCTGAACGCCGCCTTCCATCATGAGTCCCCAGGAGATGAGCGCGCCCTGCGGGATGGCCCATGAGCCGTGGCCCTGATAAGCACCCAGATCGGCGAGCCCCGCGCCCAGCTGCCGGCCCCAGAGAATGGCCGAGCCGTCGTTACCGACATGCCCTGCGTAGGTGGCGCTCGCCATCTCGGGCAGCAGTTCCGCGAGGAGCGTTGAATTGCCGCCATAGCCGTTACAGGCGAGAACCACCGCGCGACAGGCGAGGCGCTCGGTCGTGCCGTCGGGGCGAACATAGCCAACCGCCTGCAGGGCGTCTGCGCTATCTGCCCACAGCTCGGTGACCCGGGCTTCGGTGAGTACGATCACCCCTGCCGCCTCCGCAGCCGCTGCAAGCCGGCCCATCAGGGCCGCGCCGGTGCGCTCGGCCACGGCGTGCATGCGATGCACCGAATGACCGGGGTAGAGAAAATTGTCGAGTACCTGCCAGGTGATGCCGTGCGCGGTTTCCAGGGCGTTGACGGCCGGGCCGGCTGCTTCGCTGTAGGCGTGAGCGAGCACCGGGTCGGCGGTGCCGTGGGTCTTGCCGGCGAGGTCGCGCGCGAGGAGCGCCGGGGTGTCCTGAATCGACTGACGGGCCTGCGCGAGGGTGCCGGCTGCGGGCACGAATCCCGAGGAAAGGGCAGTCGATCCGGCTGGGACGGCATCGCGCTCGATCACCACGCAGTCAATGCCGGCGCGTGAGAGGGCGAGTGCCGCGGTGAGCCCACAGGCGCCCGCCCCCACGATGGCGACGCGGGTGTCTGCATCGGTGGCGGGCAACTGTCCCCGTCGCACGCGCGCCGGGTGAGATTGTTCGGTCATTGCGGGAACTCCGGAATGGGGTCGCGGGCCGGCTCGGGCAGGCTTGAAAAGCGGATCCGCCACGGATGCGTGTAACAGGTGAACCGCTGATTGAGCGCGCGCCCGATGGCGCAAACCCTGTGCTTTTTCGCCACTTCGATCGCCATCTCGGTGGTACCGCTTCGCGATATCACCACCGGCACCTGCATCTGCGCCGACTTGATGATCATTTCGCTGGTGAGGCGTCCGGTCGTGTAGAGCACGGGGCAGCGCTCTACCGGGTCGGACGCAGGCGGCTGGAGTGCGCGCCAGCCCGCGATGCTGTCGAGCGCATTGTGTCGACCGACATCTTCGACCAACAGGCGGAGCCGGTCATTTTCGAAGAGTGCGCAGGCGTGTACCGAGCCCGCCTGTTTGTAGATCGTGTCGTGTCGTCGGATGGTGTCGGTGATCGCGAGGAGCGTGTCTTGCGACACACCAGATGGCGTATCGGGCACGGCGGCGAGGGTATCGATCAGATCGGAGAATAGGCTGCCCTGTCCGCAGCCGGTGGTTACCACGCGGGACGCATCGCGCGGGGTGCTGGCGCGCGTCATGCGGTGTGTCTTCACCGCCGCTGCTCCGGTCTCCCAATCGACCGTGACCGATTCGATCTCTGCGACCGATTCGACCATCCGCTGGTTGAGGAGATATCCGAGCACCAGCCATTCGGGATGCGCGCCCAGCGTCATGAGCGTGACGACTTCAGCGCGATCGAGGTAGAGGGTGAGCGCCCGCTCGACGGGCACCTTGACGGCGACCGGTTCGCCCCGTTCATTGGTGGCCATCACGCTGTGGGTAAGGGGCAGTGACGCCTGGGTCAGACGGGGGAGGGCGGAGGCGGGCATCGACGCGGGAGGGTAAACGGATCGGCGGCTTCGGGTTTGAGGAAGCGGCTGCTACAGTCTACGTTGATCGAGCTGGCCCTGTTTGCGTCAGGGAAAGTGGGTTCCAGACCGTGACGGGTCGCGGTTCCGCTGCCGTGGGCTTCGCCCCTTGATCATTCTCCGCTTGTCCCACGCTTCTTCCTTCGTATCTGTCTGCCATGAAACTCCCCGCCTCGCGGCGCTATCGCGCCGAGCTGTTTCCGCCCCCGGCACCCGTGGCCGCGATGCCTGCCGCTGCCCCTCGCCGCGCGCTTCATACGCGCCGCATCGTCTACGACAGTTTCGCCCGTGACGATGGCCTGTTCGATCTCGAAGGCCGGATCATCGACACCAAGGCGTATCGCTATGAAGAGCCGGTACGAGGCGTGCGCGAGCCCGGTGATGTGGTGCATGAAATGTGGGTACGCCTCACCATTGATGGCGAGATGACGGTTCGCGACATTCAT
>JAGWXN010000176.1 GCA_018969885.1 Betaproteobacteria bacterium
GGGTGTTCATATCGTGGCCTCAAACGCCTCTGACCTGATTGCCGAAGCCGTACTCGCCATGGAATTCAAGGCCTCAGCCGAAGACATTGGGCGGATTTGTCATCCCCACCCCTCACTGTCGGAAGTCATGCGCGAGGCGGCGCTTGCAGCCACAGACAATCGGGCCTTGAACGGTTGACGGCAGCCTCTGGGGTGACGGTGGCAGGGACCTCGATCGTCGAGGCCTACGAACGCTCGCTGGCTTCGCGCGGTTACAGCGACGATCCCGCGCAGCGAGCGGCGGTACTGCGACTGCAGCGCCTGGCCGACGAGCTGGCGCAGGCGGGCGATCGCGCGCCCGGGTTGCTCGGCCGGGTCTTCGGGCGGGCGCCCAGGGCGGTACGTGGGGTGTGGCTGTGGGGCGGAGTCGGTCGCGGCAAGAGTTTCGTGATGGATTGCTTTTATGGCGCAGTGGGGCCGCTTCGAAAGACCCGGCTTCATTTTCATGAGTTCATGCGCGCCGTGCATCGCGAACTGGAGTCTTTGAAGGGGCGGGCCGATCCCCTGGACGAGCTTGCGCGACGCGTGGCAGAGCGCCATCGGTTGATCTGTTTCGACGAGTTTCATGTGTCGGACATTGCCGACGCCATGATCCTCGAGCGACTGTTGCGAGGGCTGTTCAGCCACGGAGTCTGCTTCGTGATGACGTCCAACTATCGCCCGGATGATCTTTACCCCGACGGACTGCATCGCGATCGGATTCTCCCCGCCATCGCGCTCATCCATCAACACACCGACTGCCTTCAGCTCGACGCGGGGCAAGACTACCGGCGGATGTCGCTCGCTCAGATTCAGGCCTATCTCACGCCGCTTGATGAATCAGCGGCACGCGCCTTGTCCTCAGCCTTCGAGGCGCTTGCTGAAGCAGCGGACGAAGCGCCCGAGTTGCAGATCGAGAACCGGGCGGTGCGCGCGCTGAGGCGTGCCGGCGGTGTGGTGTGGTTTGACTTCGCAACGCTCTGTGGTGGTCCACGCTCGCAGAACGACTATCTTGAATTGGCCACGCGTTTTCATACGGTGATCCTCTCGGATGTACCAAAAATGACGGCGGCGATGGCCTCCGAGGCCAGGCGCTTTGTCTGGCTGGTTGATGTGCTTTACGACCAGAAGGTCAAGTTCATCGTTTCGGCGCAGTGCCCACCCGAAGCGCTCTACACCCAGGGCGTCATGGCGGGAGAGTTTCACCGAACAGTAAGCCGGATTGCCGAGATGCAAAGTCGAGAATATCTCGAGGCGCCGCGCCGCGGGGTCACCACGCGTCTCGCCTGACTGGGGCTCTCATGAACCGACTTACCCCGACACGCTATCCGCCGCCGCCGGGTGAAACCCCCGGTCACGGTCCAACTGTGGCGGGTCTGCCCAACCCCCACACGCTTCGTCAGGTCATCGACTGGCTCGCGGGTGGCCTGCTTGAGCGCGACGATCAGTCGCGAGTCGTGTTACTCGCGCTTCTGTCGGGTGAGCATGTGCTCCTCATCGGTCCACCGGGCACGGCCAAGAGCGCGCTTGCGCGCCGGGTGCATCAGTTGGTGGGCGGGCGCTGGTTTGAGCGGCTGCTTACGCGTTTTACCGTGCCGGAGGAACTGTTTGGGCCATTGTCGCTCACGGCGTTGGATGAGGGGCGATATGAGCGGGAGACCGATGCCTATCTGCCGACGGCCGATGTGGCCTTCCTGGACGAGGTATTTAAGGCCAATTCGGCCATCCTCAATGCGCTCCTCGGAATACTCAACGAACGGGTGTTTGATCAGGGGGCACGGAGAGTGGCGGTCCCGCTTGCGTGTCTGGTGGCGGCGAGTAATGAGTGGCCCGACGATGACGGCATGCGGGCGTTTCAGGATCGTTTTCTGTTTCGCTGTGATGTGTCGCCAGTCGCTGACGAGTCGTTTCGTGCGCTACTCACGTTGTCGGATGCGCCGGATGAACCTCCGTCCTGGCGGTTGGGGCGTGAGGTCGCGGCGTCGATTGATCGGTTGCTTGGGGGAGTCTCTCTGAGCGATCCGCTCGTCGAGGGCCTGGTGGCGCTGCGTACGAGCTTGAGAGCGTCTGCGGTCGCGGTCAGCGATCGGCGCTGGGTCCGGGCTGTGAGGGTGCTGCGGGTGGCGGCGCTTCTTGAGGGTCGATCGCAGGCGGGTGTCGAGCATCTCCCGATTCTTCGATGGATGTTGCCGGCAACGCCTGCGCAGGTGGCTGTCTTCGATGACTGGGTGCTCCGCTGGCTGGGCGTGGATCGCACGCTCGACCCGGTCTGGCTGGATCGCGCGGCGCAGGCGTTTGCGCAACAGCTCGAGCTCGAGCAGTCGGCGGGCGAACTCGCTTTCGATGACTCCGGCAAGCTTTCGCTGGCTCGGCAGCTCGCTGGAGCGGACGCCGGCGCGCTGGGTGAAGGCGCGCCGCGGCTGTCGGCATTCAGCCGGGCGCGCCGGTACAGTGCAGCGCACATCGGCGCTCGGGTCGCGCAGATCAGCGCGGTCATCGAGCGGGTGGATCACTGGCTTCAGGGCGCAGACCGTCACGCCCGCGGCCTTGCCATGGGCTTGAGCGCAGGGGTCTGGCTCTCGCCGACATTCGCTGACCGGGCCGTAGCGACCTTTCACGATTCGGTGGTGCGGGTCCGTGCGGCCCGAGAGCGCTTGATTCTGGCGCGGGACGCGTTTTGCGCCCTGCCTGTCAACGAAGCGGTTGCCGGGCCGGGGGGCGACCTCATGCCCGATCCGGTGGACATCGGCCAATCCGCCTGAGGCGCGCGCGTGACGCTAGGACGGTTCGAGACCCGCGACCTTGAGCGGCAATTTGAGGCACTCGAGCGGTTGGATCGCGCGCTGTGGCTGCCGGCGCTCATCAATTCGCACGGACAGTTGTTCGAGCGACTGCGCTGGCTCGATCAGGCGCTGCCGAAGCTCGCAAACGGGGACAACCCGCTGAGTAATGACGCGGTCACGTGCGCCTGGCCCGGACCCGCAGTGGCGCAGGCTTTTGGGCTAGCCATTGATCGGTTGGACTTGCCGGCATGGGTGGCGGGTCAGCACGACTGGGGTGTGCAGCTGCTAAGGAGCCTACTCTGGCATCTGGATGCTTTAGCCAGGCTTCGCGCGCAGCACGGCGAGGGAGCCGCTGTTTCAGCCCTTGCACAGGCTTTTGCTGAGCAATGGGAAACCGAGCGTGCCGACCTCGAGCAGATCGTGGCCGTGTTTCAGTCGCTTGAGGGTTTCAGCAGCCTCGCGCGCTGGAGTGAGGTTCGCGGGATCCTGAGGGGCGAGGGCTGGGCGGCCGTGTTGGCGGCGCATCAGACGATTCGAGACTCTGCGGCGCTCGCTGCGTTGATCCGCTCGCTGGGGCGCTCACGGCTCACCGAGGCCAGCGCGCTACGCCCGCATGCGACCGTTTCTACCGAAGCGAAGCATCGTCTCGATGCCGAGCGCTGGCAGGCGGTGCTGGTCGCGGGAGAGCGCGGAGAACCCGACGGCGTCCATCGCTCGGCTTCGCTCGATCGCGTGCTCGCTTCCGAGTGGGCAATTTGGCGCCGCCGCGCGGCTGACCCACGGAGCACGCGGCGGCTGCGACGAATCTTTGCGGCCAAGCTCTCCGAGCATGCCTTGCTCGCCCTGGCACTACGCGAGCCCGGGCGCATCGCGATTCAAATGCCGGTCGAGGCGATTCTCGACTCGACCCGACCGGTTCAGGCCCCGCAGATGGAGGCGGGGCCGATCATCGTGTGTCTGGACACCTCATCGTCGATGGCGGGGGCAGCCGAACTGGTCGCCAAGGCTGTGGTGCTCGAGGCCATGCGGGTAGCGCGTCAGGGTGGTCGCGGATGTGTGGTGTATGCGTTCGGCGGTCCAGGCGAAGTGCGACGCACAGCACTCGATCAGAACGTGGAGGGCCTGGTCGCGCTCGCGAGCCTGCTGTCGGCGAGCTTTCACGGCGGCACCGACATTGCTGAACCGATCGAGGCGGCCCTGGCGGACCTGGGTGAGGCACAGTGGGCGGGCGCCGATCTGCTGATTGTTTCGGATGGCGAGTTTGGCGTCACCGCCGACGTGCTGGCGGCGATTGAACACGCGCGCGTGCATCAACAACTCAGGGTGCAGGGAATTCTGATCGGAGACCGTGAAACCCTGGGGCTGCGGGAGCTTTGCGACAGCATTTTCTGGGTATCTGACTGGCGACGCTTTGGCGCTGAGTCGGCGCGAGGTGACTCGCCGGTGCACGACAGCGCCTTGACCCGGCTGTTTTTTCCGTCGGCGTCAATGCGGGCGCCGCCCCCAACCTGATGGTTGCCAGCCTGCACACAACTGTGCGGCCACGGGATTCGTTGTTCGCACGGAAGCACGGAAGTATCATTCAGGGCTGATGCCAAAGGCTCGCATTGCCCGCCGCGCTTCTTTTACCCGGTGCTCATCGCCTCTCGAATGAACGATCAGGAAGATTCCGAGACCATCCGTCGGCGAATCGTCGAGCTTCAACTCGAGCACGAAGCGCTGGACGCCATGATCGACTCGGTCAGCCCTCAGGGCGACTTCGATGACCTGCAGTTGCGCCGCTTGAAGAAGCGCCGCCTGCAGATTCGCGACACCATCACATTGCTCCAGATGCGGCTGGTGCCGGACGTTCCGGCCTGACGTGAGCGATCTTCGAGCGGCTTTCTTTGAGCGGATTGGTGCGGCGTTTCACCCGGACGGCGAGGTTGCCCGATCGCAACCGGGATATCGTCTGAGGCCCAGCCAGGTGGCCTTTGCCCAGGCGGTGGGCGAAGCGCTCGAGGCGCGCTCCACGCTGGTGGCCGAAGCGGGGACCGGGATCGGCAAAACCTTTGGCTACCTGGTGCCCGCGCTCCTGTCCGGTGGCATGGTCCTGGTCAGCACTGGAACGCGAACGCTTCAGGATCAGCTGTTCCGGAGGGACTTGCCGCGGGTGCGCGATGCGCTTCGGGTGGGCACTCGCGTGGCGCTCCTTAAAGGGCGGGCCAACTACGTCTGCCGCTACCATCTGAGGCGAAATCTCGAAGACGGACGCTTTGACCGGCGTGAAGACGTTGTTGTACTTCATCGCATCGACCGCTTTGCCGCGGTGACGGCGACCGGTGATCGAAGCGACGCCCCCGCGATTCCCGAAGACGCGCCAGCCTGGGCGCGTGCCACCTCCACCCGCGAAAACTGTCTGGGGCAGGACTGTCCGGATCTCCGTGAGTGCTTCGTGTTCAAAGCGCGGCAGGCGGCGCAGGAGGCCGATCTGGTGGTGGTCAATCATCACCTGCTCTGCGCCGATCTGGCGTTACGCGATGAGGGGGTGGCTGATCTTCTGCCTACGGCGCAGGCCATTATTTTCGACGAGGCTCATCAGCTCCCCGAAACGGCAAGCCAGTTTTTTGGACGCTCGGTGTCCAGCCGCCAGCTGGTCGAGTTCGCACGTGACGCCATGCGCGAGGGGCTGTCCGAAGCCGCTGACGCTGCCGACTGGATCACCCTCAACCGACGCCTCGAGCAATGTCTTCGCCAGTGGCGGCTGACGGTTTCGGGTAACGGCCGGATGGACCGCGATCGCCTGGTTGCCAATCATGAATTCAGCGTAGCGACCGTTGATGTCATGGCGGCCCTGCGGGCGTTTCGTGAGCCACTGCAGGGGGCGGCCGAACGTGGACCGGAGGTTGCTCGACTGGCCGCGCGTGCGATTGAGCTGGAGCGTCTTCTCGGCCAATGGAGTGATGGTCTCGCCGGTGCAGACGGATCAGGCGGCACGGCATCCGGTGGGGTTGAATCGGTGCTGTGGGCTGACGCAGGCGCGAGCGCTTTGGTGCTCCATGCCACGCCCCTGTCACTTGCGGAGGTATTTCAGCGGCACCGCGAATCCATGCCGCGAGCCTGGGTGTTTGTGTCGGCAACGCTGGCGGTAGGCCAGGACTTCAGCCACTTTACCGGGCTCTTGGGGCTCAAGGAGAGTCGCTGCGAGGCCTGGCCTAGCCCCTTCGATACCCTTCAGCAGGCGCTCCTATATGTGCCTCCGTGCGGTGATCCCGCTGCGTTTGAATTTGCCGATCGGGTCGCTGCATCGATTACGCCGCTGCTCGAGGCCAATCGAGGGCGGGCGTTTATTTTATGCACCAGCCTGAGAATGGTTGAACAGCTCGCCGAGCGGCTGATGCGTCTGACCGCGGCTTCGCGCACGCCAGTTGAATGGCTGGTTCAGGGGCAGCTGCCACGGAACGAACTGCTGTCCCGGTTTCGTGAGTCGAGCGCCCCCGTTTTGATTGGCTCCGCGAGCTTCTGGGAAGGGGTGGATGTAGTGGGTGAACAGTTGTCGCTCGTGGTGATCGACAAGTTGCCGTTTGCCCCGCCCGATGATCCGGTACTCCGAGCACGTAGCGACGCCCTGCGGCGACGGGGAGGAGATCCGTTCGGCCTGATTCAGCTGCCGGCGGCGGCGATGGCGCTCAAACAGGGCGCGGGGCGGCTGATTCGCTCTGAGCGCGATCGCGGTCTGCTCGTGATCTGTGATGAGCGTCTGGTGTCGAGGGGGTATGGAAAAACGCTGAGGAGCAGCCTGCCCGCCATGCCGATCACGCGGAAGCCCGAAGAAGCTCTGGCCTGGGTCCGACGCGGGCATCAGCCTGCTGCGCCGGCTGGCGCGGAGCCAATTGGCTTAGCGCCAGAAGCGCCACCAGCTGGCGGGCTCAGCGGGCGCGGATGATGTCGTCTGTGGAAAGGTTTTCTGCAGCACCCGCCGGGTGTCGTCACGCAGGTCGGGCATGCCAAGTTTGTCGTAAGCGTCAGCGAGCATGATCAGAGCCTGCTCGGTGGACCGGGCGGAAGGAAACTGACGCACGATCGCCTGCGCCCGGTTGGCAGCCGCGACATAGGCGCCGCGTCGGAAGTAGTAGCGTGCGACAGACAGTTCGCCCGAGGCCATGGCATCAACCAGGTAAACCATGCGGTCCTGCGCGTCTGCGGCGTATGGGCTCTGCGGGAACCGGCTGATGAGGGTTCGGAAAGAATCGAAGGCATCGCGGGCCGCAGTGAGGTCGCGCTCGGCCAGGTCCTGTCGGCCGAGCGCGGCGAACAGGCCTTCCTGTTCATTGAAATTGACCACGCCCTTCATATAGAGCGCGTAGTCGAGCGCGGGATGGTTGGGGTGAAGCTTGATGAAGCGGTCAAGC
>JAGWXN010000177.1 GCA_018969885.1 Betaproteobacteria bacterium
ATGGCCTCCGAGCTCGATGCCACCAACCCCGCCTGCTTAAGAAGCGCAGAGATGGCAAGCGGCGCCCCGCCCAGCGACACCTCGGCGATGTCGTCGGGAATGGCCCCCGCACGGAACCGCGCCTCGAAGTCTGCCAGCGCCTGCTCGGCGGCCGATACTGAATGGAAACGGGTCACGATTTCCTGGCCCAGCATCACCTTGGCGTCGCGCGGGTTGCGGCCCGCGGCGCATTCAGCCTTCAGGCGGGCGATTTCATCCAGGCTACGAAACGACAGCAGTTCGAAATACCGCCACATCAGCTCGTCGGAAATCGACATGAGCTTGCCGAACATCTCGCCCGGTTGCTCACTGATGCCCACATAGTTGCCCTTGGATTTCGACATCTTGTCGACGCCATCGAGCCCTTCAAGGAGCGGCATGGTGAGAATGCACTGCGGCTCCTGTCCCATTTCGCGCTGCAGCTCGCGCCCGACCAGCAGGTTGAATTTCTGGTCGGTGCCGCCAAGCTCGATATCGGCGCGCAACGCCACCGAGTCATAGCCTTGCATGAGCGGATACAGAAATTCGTGCACCGAGATCGGTACCCCGCCCTTGAACCGGCGCGAAAAATCATCGCGCTCCATCATCCGGGCGACGGTGTAGCGAGAGGCAAGCTGAATCATGCCGCGCGCGCCAAGCGGATCGCACCACTCGGAGTTGTAGCGAATCTCGGTGCGCTCGCGATCCAGTACCAGGCTTGCCTGACTGAAATAGGTGCGCGCGTTGTCCTCGATCTGCTCGCGAGTAAGCGGCGGGCGCGTGCTGTTGCGGCCCGACGGATCGCCGATCATGGCGGTGAAGTCTCCGATCAGGAAAATGACGGTGTGGCCAAGATCCTGCAACTGCCGCATCTTGTTCAGGACCACCGTGTGGCCCAGATGCAGATCGGGCGCGGTGGGATCGAGACCGAGCTTGATCCGGAGCGGCTGGCCGGTTGATTCGCTTTTCGCAAGCTTCAGTTGCCACTCGGCCTCGACCAGAAGCTCCTCACAACCGCGAAGCGAAACCGCCAGCGCCTCGCGGACGCGGTCGCTGACCACTGCGGGCTCGGCTGCGGGCCTGGACGCACCTTCGGATCGATTCATGAGAGTCCTGGAACGATGATCGAGTGAGAATTTCACGAAAACCAGAGTTTTCCGGTAGACTTCGCCCTCCGGTTTGTCGGGAGGGCAATCCGCCGGGATTATTTTCCCTGCGAATTGCGTCGGCAGCCCGCAAGTTTATCTGAGTGTTCATACCCGCTAACTCCCGCCCTACAGGGAAGGCCGTGTGAACGTTCCGCCAACCGCTGTGTTCTGGTTTCATCGTATTTTGCCCATGTCGATTGCGCCAATTTCCGCTGACGCTTCGGCTGTGCCGTCCTCCGGACCGCACGCAGATTCGCCATGGGCCGACGCATTCGATTCTCTGGAATCAGCGCTGGCGGCCTGCGGAGCAGGGGCGCTGCTCGCCGCCGAGCTGCAAGGCGCAGAGCGCCTGTGCCTGGCCGCAGTAGCCACCATGGCCGACGACCTCGTACTGTCCCTGCCCGAGCCCGCCTCCATCCCGGCGGAGCCCCACGACGCGTTTCTTGCAGCGGACTCCGACGCGGTTTTTGTGTCAGATTTCTCGATCACGCTCGGCCCAGCCGAGGTCGCGATCGAAGCCACGATCACCTCCGAAGCCGTTCTGTCGGCGCTCGACATCGCTGTCGCCCAGCAGCAGGTTCACTTCGGCGGGGCCAGTTCGTCCGAACTCACGCTCTCGGCGGGCCAGCCCGACGACGACACCGACGACGATATCCCGACTCTGCCTCGTCTCACGCTGCGTCGCCTGGCGCTCGCTATGGGCACGGTGCTGGGGCTCGGTGCCGTGACCGCTGTGGCCATTGCACCGGCCACCGACATCACGCCGCCATCCATCAGACTGGTCGTTGAGCCGGTGTCACTGGCGGCGCCGTCTGCGGTGGCCGATGACCCCGCGCTCCCCCTGCCCCGGGTCAGTCAGTCTGAGGTGGTCAACCGCGGTGAAACCGCCTCCAGCCTGCTGTCGCGGCTGGGTGCAAACGACCCCGAGCTCATCAAATTCATCGGCTCAGACCGCATCGGTAAGCGGCTCCTGCAACTCCAGCCGGGCCGCACCGTCACCGCTGAAATCGACGATGTCGGTGTTGTGCATCGTCTGCAGTACCGACACGGCAACATCGAGATCGATGGCCGCCCGCCCATGCGGGTCACCATCGTGCGCGAGGGCGGGCGTCTCGTTGCCACCGAACAGGCCGTCGCGGTCGACCGCGGCATCGAAGCCCGGGCCGCCGAGGTTCAAAGCACGCTCTTTGCCGCCACCGATGCGGCAGGCATCCCCGACTCCGTCGCCACCCGCGCGGCCGACATCCTCAGCAACAGCATCGACCTGCGCAAAGATCTGCGCCGGGGGGCACGCCTTCGCGTGGTCTATGAAACCCTTCGGGAGGCCGACAGTCTCGATCTGCCCGTGCCCGGCCGCGTACTGGCCATCGAGATCGAAAGCGGCAACATTCGGCATGAGGCTGTCTGGTTCGAGCACGACGACGGTCGGGGCGCCTTTTATAACTTCGCTGGGCAGAGCCTGGTCCGGTCGTTCCTGCGCGAGCCCATCCAGTACACGCGCATCACCTCGGGCTTCAGCGGCGCGCGCCTTCATCCGCTGTTCCAGGATGTTCGCGCCCACACCGGCACTGACTTCGCCGCGCCGGTGGGCACGCGGGTCCGGAGCGTGGCCGATGGCGTCGTTGATTTCGCCGGCTACAACGGCGGCTACGGGCGCACGGTCATCGTGTCGCACCCGGGCAAAATCACCACGCTTTACGCACACCTCAATGCCTTTGGCGACGGTGTCACCAAGGGCGCCCGCGTCACCCAGGGCCAGGTGATCGGTACGGTAGGCATGACAGGCTGGACCACTGGCCCCCACCTGCACTACGAATTCCGCGTGGGAGGCCGACACGTCGACCCCATGCGCGCCGTGTTGCCTGAGGGGCGTAAGCTCTCCATGAGCGAGCGTCTGCGTTTCACCCCACTCGCTGACACCTACCGCGAACACATGGCCCAGATTGGTTCGGGCAGCACCACCGCGCAGGCCAAGTTCGAGTAGCCCTCGCGTCCGGCACCACCTACCGGCGCAGCATGTCCTCTCCCGATAGTCGGCTGTTCATTGGCCTGATGTCGGGCACCAGCGTCGACGCTGTCGATGCCGTGCTCGTGAGGCTCCATACGTCCTCCCAACGACTCGAAACGCTGTCGTCCGTCTCCGTGCCGTTCTCGAACGACCTGCGGCAGTCCATTCAGAGGCTACAGGCACCCTCCGCTGGCGAACTCGAGCTTGCCGCCCGGGTGGCGCTCAGTCTCGCTCACCTTTACGCTGAGGGCGCGCAGCGAGTCATCGATCGCGCAGGCTTTACCGCCCGCGACATCACCGCGATCGGTGCCCACGGGCAGACGGTTCGGCACCGCCCCGCCGAAGGCTTTACGCTCCAACTGCTGAACGCCGCGCAGCTTGCTGAAACAACGTGCATTCCCGTGGTTTATGACCTGCGCCCCGCCGACATCGCAGCAGGCGGACAGGGCGCGCCCCTGGTCCCTGCTTTTCACGCCCATGTTTTCGCCGATCAATCCGAATGCCGTGCAGTGGTGAACATTGGCGGCATTGCCAACATCAGCGTGCTGCCGGCCGCCGCCCCCAACAATGCCGCGCAGGTTCTCGGTCATGACACGGGCCCTGGCAATACGCTGCTCGATCAATGGCATGAACGCCATCAGGGCGAACGCTTCGACGCCCAGGGCGCCTGGGCTGCGGGAGGCACCGCCGATCCGAACCTCCTCGCGGCGATGCTGGCCGATGACTATTTTCACCGACCGCCCCCCAAGAGCACCGGTCGAGACGACTTCAATCTGGAGTGGTTAGACCGGCACCTGCTGGCGCACGCCTCAGCCCATGACAGCCAGCCACTATCCGCTCGGGACGTGCAGGCTACGCTCTCAGAGCTGACCGCCACCACGATCGCACTGGCGTGCGACCAAGCCGCCCCCGCTCAGGTGTTTCTGTGCGGCGGCGGCGTTTATAACGCAGATCTGATTCGCCGGATCACCCAGCGGCTACCCCGATGCCGCGTGGCGAGCACCGAAATGGCAGGTATTGACCCGATGGCTGTCGAGGCCGCGGCGTTTGCCTGGCTGGCCGCACGGCGGGTGGACACCCTCCCAGGGAACCTACCGGCCGTGACCGGCGCGTCGGGCCGCCGGGTGCTGGGGTCGGTGGCCGACCCGTGGGGCCGGCTCCGGGCCTGATTCGGCCCTGATTAAACCGAAAACGACGAGCCGCAACCGCAGGTGGTGGTGGCGTTGGGGTTCTTGATGACGAACTGCGAGCCCTCGAGGTCGTCTTTGTAGTCAATCTCGGCGCCCACCAGATACTGGTAGCTCATGGCATCGATCAGGAGGTGTACACCGTTCTTTTCCATCACGGTGTCATCGTCGTTGGTTTCTTCGTCAAACGTGAAACCATACTGAAAGCCGGAGCACCCACCGCCCTGGACGAATACGCGGAGCTTGAGGGACGGATTGCCCTCTTCGTCAATGAGCTGCTTAACCTTGCTCGCCGCGCTTTCGGTGAAGACGAGCGGGGCTGGCATTTCGGCAATGGCGTTCATGGTTTTTCTCCCTTGACACAACAGTAGAGTGTAGCTCAGGGCAGCACAGGAATCTGGGTCAATCCCATTTCTTCGGGGAGGCCAAACATCAGGTTCATCACCTGCACCGCCTGTCCCGAGGCACCCTTCACCAGATTATCCTCCACCACCAGCACCATCAGCAGGTCGCTCTCAGGCGGGCGATGCACGGCGATCCGAGCCATGTTCGATGCCCGCACGGACCGGGTGTCTGGCGTCGACCCTGCAGGCATCACATCCACAAACGGCTCGGCGGCAAAGTATGCCTCATAGAGCGCCTGCATATCCGCGGCGCGGCCAGCCGGCGTGAGCCGCGCGTAGAGGGTTGAGTGGATGCCGCGAATCATCGGCACCAGATGCGGGGTGAACACCAGGTTGATGGGCTGGCCCGCAATCGCTGAGAGGCCCTGGCGGATTTCAGGCCAGTGGCGATGGCCACTCACCCCATAGGCCTTGAAATTGTCCGAAGCCTCGGCAAGGAGCGTGTGAACCTCCGCTTTCCGGCCGGCGCCCGACACCCCGGACTTGCAGTCTGCGATGATGCCGGTCGGTTCGATAAGCGGCGGTCCACCGTTTTTTCCTGCAGCTAGCACTGGCAGCAGCCCCAGTTGAACCGATGTGGGATAACACCCCGGCATGCCGACCACGCGCGCTTTGCGGATGGCCTCGCGGTTGACTTCGGGCAGGCCATAGACCGACTCGGCAAGAATGTCGGGACAGCTGTGCGGCATTTTGTACCAGCGCTCGAACTCCGCCGTGTCCTTAAGCCGGAAGTCAGCGGCAATATCAATCACCCGGACACCCGCCGCAAGCAACTCGGGCGCCTGAGCCATCGCCACGCCGTGCGGCGTCGCAAAGAACACCACATCGCAGCCGGTGAGCGGTGCCTTGGCCGGCTCGCTGAACGCGAGGGACACCCGTCCCCGCAGCGACGGAAACATTTCTGCCACCGGCATGCCGTCTTCTTTGCGGGACGTGATGGCGTGCAACGCCACTTCGGGGTGCTGGGCAAGCAGCCGGAGCAGTTCCACCCCGGTGTAGCCAGTGCCGCCAACGATGCCAACCTTGATCATGTTCGACTCTCCCGAGATTCAGGTGCAACAGCCCATGGGCTCCGCATGGTGCGATACACGAAAAAAAGCCGCCCGGTAGGCGGCCTTGTGCAGCGGGTTGCGCGCGGGGCGCGAAGCACCCCAGCCGCGATCAACGCTTCGAGAACTGCTTCCGGCGCCGCGCTTTGTGCAGACCGACCTTCTTACGTTCGACCTCTCGCGCATCACGCGTGACCAGCCCCGCCGCCGACAGCGCAGGCTTGAGCGTTGCGTCATAGTCGATCAGTGCGCGGGTGATGCCGTGACGCACCGCACCGGCCTGCCCGGTTTCGCCACCACCGTGCACGTTGATCTTGACGTCAAACACGCCGAGGTTGTTGGTGAGTTCCAGTGCTTGCCGGGCCACCATGCGGCCGGTTTCACGCGCGAAGTATTGGTCTAAGGGGCGACCATTGACCACCACCTTACCCGTGCCCCGCTTGAGGAAAACACGAGCGACGGAGGTTTTGCGACGCCCAGTGCCGTAGTAGTAATCACCGATCATGGTCAGATCTCCAAGGCCTTCGGTTGCTGGGCCGTATGCGGATGGGTGCCTTCCGCGTAGACCTTCATTTTCTTGATCATGGCGTAGCCGAGTGGGCCCTTGGGCAGCATGCCCTTGACCGCTTTCTCGAGCGCACGACCCGGGAACCGGCTTTGCATTTTGCCAAACGAGGTTTCGCTAATGCCGCCGGGATAACCGCTGTGGCGGAAGTAACGCTTGCCTTCGGCCTTGTTGCCGGTGACGCGGATGTGTGCCGCGTTGACCACCACAATAAAGTCGCCGGTATCAACGTGCGGGGTGAATTCGGGTTTGTGCTTGCCGCGGAGACGGTGAGCGATTTCAGCGGCCAGCCGGCCGAGCACCTTGTCGGTGGCATCAATCACAAACCAGTCGCGCTTGACTTCGTGCGGCTTGGCGGAAAAAGTCTTCATATGTCTGCTCTGGCAGGGTTTATCCGCGCTTCGGTGTTTGCTGCCCGACACGAGCGATCGACCTCTGCGTTTCGGCTTCGGCATTCCGGCTTCCACATTCCGGCTTCTGCACTTCGATCACTGCGTCTTGCGCTTCACCCCGGCCCCATCTAGACGCCGGCTTTCACTAAGCGCCGCCCCTCTGTAAGAGACATGAATCAAAGCGCAAAGCGAATGGTTTTCGCGGAAAGCCTTCTATGTTATCAAGACTCGCCTGCAGAAGTCAAAATGAACCCGAACAACGCCACGCAAACAACAGGGTTCGCACGCGCCGAAGCTTCGAGCGACATGAGCCTCCGCCGGCACCCCGATCGGCCCGCGCGACACGCTGATCGCTGCCGCGGCCCTGGGGGATCAGGGC
>JAGWXN010000178.1 GCA_018969885.1 Betaproteobacteria bacterium
GTGCCGACCACGGTCTACACCGCAGTGCTGTCCGGCCCCTATCGTATCCCGGCCATCCACGCCGAAGTGCGCGCCATGTTCACCAACACGGTGCCCACTGACGCCTACCGAGGTGCCGGCCGTCCTGAAGCGTGTTTCGTCCTTGAGCGACTGGTGGAAGAGGCCGCACGTACGCTGCGAATCGACCGGATGGAGCTTCGTCGGCGCAATTTCATCCCCGCGGCCGCCATGCCCTACTCCACCCCGGTCGGGCCCACCTACGACACGGGTGACTTCGTTCGGCTGTTCGACCGCGTGCTGGTCCTCGCCGACTACGCCGGGTTCGAGCAGCGCCGGCGTGACGCCCAAGCGCGCGGCCGCATTCGCGGATTTGGCATCTGCTACTTCGTTGAGAGCTCAGGCGTGGCCCCCTCGAAGTACGCTGGCATGTTCGGCGCACGCGCCGGCTTTTTCGATTCAGCCGACATCCGGGTGGGCTGCGACGGCAGCCTTCTGGTGATGTGCGGCACGCACAGCCATGGTCAGGCTCATGCCACCACATTTGCTCAGGTGCTTGCCGATCGCATCGGGGTACCGCTCTCCATGATCGAGCTGGTGGAGGGTGATACCGGCCGCGTCCCCTACGGCACCGGTACCTTCGGGTCGCGCTCCATGGTCATTGCAGGGTCGGCCATCACCATGGCCGCCGACAAGCTGCTCGCCAAGGCGAAGAAACTTGCCGCGCATCTGCTGGAGGCCGCCGAAGCTGACGTTGAGCATCGCGTGATTGATGGCCAGGGCGAATTCCGGGTAGCAGGCACGGATTCCGTGATCGGCTGGGCCGATGTGGCGCGTGCGGTCACCTACGCGCACAACCTTCCGGCCGGCATGGAGCCCGTGCTGCATTCCAATGCATTCTTTGACCCCCCCAACCTCACCTGGTCGAATGGCGCGCAGGCCTGCGAAGTGGAAATTGATCCGGCCACCGGCATGACCACGCTCGAGACATACGTGGTGGTCGATGACATCGGGACCGTCATCAACCCCGTGGTGGTTGAAGGTCAGGTGCATGGCGCCATTGCGCAGGGCATCGGTCAGGCGATGTTCGAACAGGCCGTCTACGACCGCGAAACTGGCCAGCTCTACACCGGATCGTTCATGGACTACGCCATGCCGCGTGCCGATGTGCTGCCCGATTTCATTTCGGAAACCGACGAATCGCAGCCCTGCACGCACAACCCCCTGGGCGTAAAGGGTTGCGGTGAATCCGGCACCATTGGCGCACCAGCGGCCATCACCAGCGCCATGCACGATGCGCTTGCTCCTTTGGGCGTGCATCATCTCGAAATGCCGTTCACGCCTGAAAAGGTATGGCGTGCGCTTCGCGAGGCCCGCCTCCCGAAGGCCGCCTGATGAGCACAGGCGCCGATGAGCATGCACCCCTGCGCGCAGACGTAGGCGAGCGCCTCGCCGAGCTCAGCCGCTGGGCGGCGGGCCTGCGTCCTGAGCAGCTACCGCCGCGGGTGCTGTCGCAGGCGGTCCTGATTCTGGGGGACAACATCGCCGCCATGCTGTCGGCGGCCGACGAGCCCGAGCTTCGCGCCTACCACGAGCAGCTGCTCGCAGCGGGTGGCGCAGGCGAGGCTACCCTCTTTCGGCGCGGAGCACCGAGGGTGACCCTCACCGACGCGGCCGTGGGTAACGGGCTCGCCAGCACCTGGAACGAGCTCGACGACGGGTACACCCGTACCGCGGTTCATCCCGGTGCGCTCAGTCAGCCGCTCATCCTTGCCGCGGCCGAGGCTGGCCGCCTGCCCCTGTCGGCGATGCTGCGCGCAACCGTCGGCGCCTATGAAATCGGCACCCGCTTTGCACGCGCCTGGCACGGCACGCTGCCGCGTCTGCATCCGCACGGCGTTTGGAACACTGTCTGCGCAGCGGCGGGTCTTGCGCTCATCCGCAACTACAGCGCCGAGCAATTGCACCGCACCCTCACGACCGCAGCCAGCATGGCCTCCCCCGGGCCGTACAGTCATCCCATCGAAGGGGCTCTGGTGCGAAACGCGTGGCCGGCGGCGGGATCGTGGTTGGGGATCTTCGCCTGTGACCTGGCGCGGATCGGTATCGCCGGTACACCGGGCGGGCCCTATGACATCTTCACCCGGGGTCTGGGCGCGGCGGTACGCGCAGACGAACTGGTGGTCGGGCTGGGTTCTGAGTGGACCACCTGCGATGGCTATCACAAGCTCTATGGTGCTTGCCACCACTCGCACGCGGCCATGGAAGCGATCGAGTCAATCTTCACCCGTCGGCCCGAATTACGCGGCGGCGCTCGCGTACGCGAGGTCACGGTGGAGGGCTCTGCAATGGCCATGAACTTCAATAACACCGCGCCTGACACCACGCTGGGCGCCAAGTTCTCGATTCCGCATGCCATTGCTGCCACGCTCGCACACGGTGCGGCTGCACCCGACAACTTCCTGGATGCGAGCCTGCGTGACCCCGCCGTTCTCGCTCTCCGGCCGCGCGTACGCCTGTCGCAGCTCCCCGAGGTGAAGCCCTGGCCGCTTGACCGGCCCGCGCGCGTCACGCTTGAACTCGACGATGGCGAGCGCCTCACTGAATTCTGTGAGGCCGCACTCGGTAGCCCGGCACGGCCGCTGGAGGCCGATCGAGTGCTCACCAAAATTCGTGAACTGTCATCGCGCGACGCACCGGGGCTCGAGCGCGCCGTCGTGACCTTACGCGAGCATATCGAGGGCGGGACATCACCCGATACATCACCCGCGTCGAGTACCGACCGCTGGATCGCCAGTTTTTTCGCCGGGCACTGATCCCGATTGCTGGCAGCGCTGGCGCATCGCGCGCCGCACATGATCGCCGCTCAAAGCGCGGGCCAACGCTCATGCCAGGGCTCGGCGCGCTCCCACTGCGCGGCAAGCGCGCAGAGGCGAGTGTCGTCAGCCCATCGACCGACCAGCTGTAGCCCATTGGGTAGCCCCGCTGCAGACTGGCCGCAGGGGAGCGCAATGGCGGGCAGACCCGCTGCGTTCACAAAGCCCGTGAACACCGCGTGCCCGCGCGGCCCCACCCGCGTCCCGGCAATCGAATCCGGGAAATCATGCTCAACCGGCCAGGGCCAGGCAGCGGTGGCAGGCGTGAGCAAGACATCATGGTGAGACAGACATTCACCGAGCGCTTGCCTAAGCTTCGCCATCGATTCGAGCAGGGCCACCACCGTCGTCCCTGGCAAGGCGGCGCCCGCGTCGGCGTTCGCCTGCGCAACCGGAGACAGGAGCGCCCGATCAGCCGAGCGGGCCTGCAGCATGCGGGCCAGTCCGCATTGCGATAGCTGCATCCAGCGCTCGTTGATCTCGTCGGCAATCTCCCACTGGCTGGCACGCTCGACCTGATGACCCAGCGCAGAGAACCGGCCCGCGGCGCGCTCAACCTGCGCCGCGATCATCGGATCCACGGGTGCGCGACCAAAGGTTGGGATATGCAGAATTCGCAGGCGTCCCGGATCCGTCAAGGGTTCAAAGGGGCGATTCAGGAAGGCCTGTGACTCGGGGTCGTGCGGATGCGGTATGGCAAGCGCACGAGCGAGCAGCATCACATCGGCAACCGTACGACCGATCGGTCCGCACACCTCGTAGTGGAGAAACAGCGGCGCGAGTCCACCGGCTCGGGCGAGACGCCCCACCGAGGGCTTGTAGCCCACCAGGCCGGTATGCGCGGCCGGGCGCCGGGTGGACCCACCGCCGTCGGTGCCAAGGGCAAGCGGCCCAAGGCCGGCTGCGACCGCGGTAACCGCGCCCCCGCTCGAGCCGCCGGCAGTGAGCCTCAGGTCCCAGGGGTTTCGAGTGACGCCGAACACCGCATTGCTGGTGTGGCCCACCATCGCGAATTCAGAGCAATTGGTTTTACCCAGAATGACTGCGCCAGCGGCTCGCAAGCGTGCCACCGGTAATTCGTCGGCAGCCGGGACATGCTGGGCGAATACCGGGCTCCCCCAGGTGCAGCGTAGCCCACCAACCTCCAGGTTGTCTTTGATGGTGAGCGGTACCCCATCGAGCGGGCCCAATGCGCGCCCGGCGCGCCAGCGCAACGTACTGGCGGCTGCAGCCGCACGCGCGCCAGCCGCATCGAGCGTGACGATCGCATTGATCTGGGGATTGACGGCAGCGACCCGCTCGAGCACCGCTTCGAGCACCTCAGAAGGGGTCAGCGATCCAGTAGAAAACTGCGCGCCGAGCGCTTCAGCGCTCAATCGCCAGAGCGGGTTCTGATTCGCCGCCGGCACGGTCATTGGGCGGGCGCACGCGCGATCAGCGCAACCAGCCCGCCGCCTGGCGGCCCCTGGTGCTCGGCACCGCCGGACACGAAGATGCGGGTATCACCCAGCACCCCCGCAACCAGGCCACCCAACGCCCCGCGGATATGGCGTTGGGCGTGAATATCGCCGTCCTGCCACATGGTGTGACGGTGGCCGCGCACCATGCCGCTGGCATCGGGCTCACACTTGACCAATGCACAGGCGATCCGCTCGAGCGCTGGCGCCCGACTGTCGCCGCGACAGTCAATGCCGAGTTCATCGAGGCAGGCGTAGATCCCGTTGATGTCGAGCGCGTCCGCCATGGTGTGGTGCGCGATGATGAAGTCGCTGTCCCAGCCTTCGGCGTTCCCGAATACCACCACCTCGTTCATCGTGACCTCAATGCCCGATGACACGCTCGCCCGCCCACTCCAGATATCGGGCCGGGCAAGAAACAGCGATTCATCGATTTGCTCGGCGCCGCGCTCACCAAGCGCCTGCATGACACCGAAGGCGCCTGCGACCCGCGACAGGGTCATGGAGCGATTGGGATCGGCGCTCGCGAGGGTGACGCCCCGTGTACGAGCGTCGCGCGCGCCCTCCGCGGTCACGCAACCGCCCTTCACCTGAACGAAGTGCACATCAGAGGGGTCAGTGATCCGAGCCTCGGCCATGGCCCGCGTGACCGCATCGGCCACCAGGGCGACCTGCGCGCGGGTGCCGATTTCCTCGGGGCGCGGGATCCGGGTGAGCGCGCGGCCAATGGCAAGCCGCTTGCCGACTGGCGCCGTTGAAACGGGGGACGGATCCACACAGAACACGGTGTAGTGCGGCGAGAGCACGCCTTCGGTGCCGCCCGAGAACACAAAGACGACTGACTGAGCGATCTTCTCCGGGTGCGTGCCGAGTCGATCAGCGAGGAGGAGCGAAAGCGACTGGACCAGGTAGCCGCGGGTGAAGTCGTTAACCAGGCCGTTACCTTCGGTTTTGCCGATGAAGGCCACGATGTGCGCAGCGTTGATCTGACCGGTATCGATCGCCGCTGCGAGCTGCGACACATCCGAAGGATCGCGCAGGGTGAAGCGATGAACACTGGCTCGCATGATGGCGCCTCAAACGCGGGTGATGTCGCGATAAAGCCTTTCCAGCTGCGAAAGAAACGCGGGCTCGGTCTTGGCGAGCGTGCCTGCGACGGGATCAGCGCCTGTCATCAACGTGTCGCTCGCATCAAGCGAAAACTGCATCGCGAACCGGATCCTTTCATCGCGAAGCGCTGCAAAGCGCGTGATCAGCGCAGCCACCTCAGCGTGTGGCTCACGCAACCCCGCTTCCAGGAGGCGAGCCGCCACGCACGCATCCTCGATCGCCTGGGTCGCACCCTGTCCAAGCGTGGGCACCATCCCGTGCGCCGCATCGCCCAGCAGGAGGACCGGCGCATCGGGCAGCGCGTAAAGGGGGGGCGACTCCTGCAGACGTGCCCAGTGAATGGTGTCGACGTTCGCACGAATCTGCTCGATCATCCAGGCGCATTGCGCCGAGGGCGGGCGGCTCTGAGGCGTGTAGAGCGAGGCCAGCCACGCGCCATCACGGGCGCTGTCGGGAACGGACGCTCCGGGTTCGATCGGAAAGGTCCCTGCAATGTAGACCGCCTCGCCTGGCACTCGAAAGGCGAGCAGCCGATTGGGGCCATTGAACCATTGCTCATAGTCGTCGACCAGGCCCCCGGACGTATCGGGTACGAGCAGGCGAAAAATCACGACGCCATGCTGAGTGATCGGGGGGGCACCCGCCAGGAGCTTGCGGACGAGTGAATAGCGGCCATCTCCGGCAACCAGCAGGTCGATGTCATCGATGCGTTGGACTTGGCCCGAGGCGTCGATCTCGACGCTCAGTCGTCCGTTTGCGGCCGCACGGCTAACGGCGGTGATCCGGGTGTCATAGCGGATCAGGCCAGCGGCCTCGCCCCTGAGCGCGGTGTAAAGCTCCGACCAGCGAATCCGGATGCCGGGATTGTCCGCCACCTGCGAGAGGGGCAGGCGAAACAGCTCCGTGCCATCGGTGAGCGAAATTCGCCACGTATGCCAGAGATAGCTTCTCGCGAGCACCGCTGCATGCAGTTGCGGGTCATGCTCGAGCAGCGCCCGAACCGCATTGGGGCCGACGTTGAGGCCGGTGCCTGATTCGGAATGATCACTTGCCGCGACCTGCTCGAGGCAGATCACCTCCAGACCAGGCACCCGGGCGAGTGCCCGCGCCACGATGCAACCCGCCACGCCTGCACCCGCGATCACGCACTTCACGATGACACCTTTCCGCTGAGGGTTGAGGGGCTAGAAGGAGCGCGAGACGATACCGCAAATCGGGCTTCGCTTCTTTGGGTGCGGGTCGGCCGGGGCGGTAGCCGTGCGGCGGATCGACTGGCTGCGCCGGCGCTCGCGCGCCGGTGCCCTCGGCGAGCAGACGCCGGGCGGAGGCGGACACAAACTCGCTCGCTCGCGCTCGCTCAAACATGTGTCCGCCTGGTGGGAAAGCGCATGCGCTTTCCCTCCCGCCCGACGCCCGCTCACCTCGGCTGGCCAGACTCACCGCCACCCGGCTCCCGCCCCGGCCTCAGCCACCCGGGGGCTTCGCTTGGGGGAAGAGACAGGAAGGGTTGCGCGAGTGGGGAGGGGGGCATGGGGCTGAGGGCGTACGCGTGACGTGGCCGCGACTTGCGCGTATTCAGTGCGACGGTGATGAAGCCGCCGTGCGCGAACAGAGCACCCAGTTTTCGGGCGTCGATCAAGG
>JAGWXN010000179.1 GCA_018969885.1 Betaproteobacteria bacterium
GTAGAGGAGCCATGACGCCATGAGCGCATCCCATTCTCACCGGCCCGTGGTGCTGCGGCCCGACCAGATCCAGAGTCATGACCGCGGCGGCGGCGCACGGACCACGCCGCTCGTGATGCCAGGGTGTGGGGCAACCGGTTTCATCAACGGCATCACCGAATTCGCACCCGGCGCGAAGATCGCTTTCCATAGCCACAACTGCGAGGAAAGCGTGATGCTCCTCGAGGGGCATGCGATCCTCGACATCGATGGCGAGGAGCATGAGTTAAAGCCGCTCGATACCACCTGGATTCCGCCCAATCTGCCCCACCGCTTCCGGAATCTTTCCGAGACGCAGCCGATGAAAATTCTGTGGATCTACGCCTCGGTCACGGCCACCCGCACACTCACCGAGTCGGGTGAAACCAGACCGATCGCAGCCGAGCACCGGGGCTGAGGATGACGGGGGAATTCGGCTGACCGCTGCGGCCGGCGAGCTCACCGGGCACCCGACCGTCCGGTCGCCTTTCTCGCTCGGTTCAGTGCAGGGTGGTTCCGCCCGATACGCTGCGTTTCGGGCGTCGATCGCGAAACAAGGTCTGCATCACACGGGTGGTGCCCAGGATGATCATGTCCTGGCCAATCGAGTGTCCGTACTCCTCGAGTACGTCGAGCGTGACCCGCGCGCCGCTTGCGTTGAGCCGGCGACAAGCCTGCTGGGCATGAATGACCGGTACCACGCTGTCCAGACCGCCATGGAGCAGATGGATGGCAGGCGCCATCACCTCACCCTGGCGCGGCGGCGGAATCATCCGGCCGCTGTAGCTCACCGCAATGCCCAGCAGATCCGGCCGACTGCGTGCGAGCTCGAGTGCGAGCGTCGCGCCTTGCGAAAATCCGATGACCACCGTGGACTCACCGCCCACGCCCGTTGTCTGTTGCAGCATCTCGATGCGTTCTGCCACCTGACGACCGGCTTGGACGATCCGCGGGGCCAGTGTGTCGGCCGGTCCCAGACCATCGAACCAGTCGCCACCCGCGCCAACGCTCGCCGGGCGCAGCGCATGAAGAATCGCACCGGTGGCTCCTGGAAACTTGAGCATCCAGGCAATCGCAACCGGGGCAAACCGTTCAGCGCTTGAACCGGCGCCGTGCAGAAAGACAATCAGTCGGCGCGGCGCGGTTGCGGAAATCGGCGGAAGTTCGAGCCAGAGCGCTTCGGCCTCTGGCATCTCGCCCGTCGGGGCATTCAATGCAGCGCTCACAGGATCAGCGTACCGATCCACCAGGCAATGGCTGCCATGATGGCCGACGCGGGAATGGTGATCACCCAGGCCCAGACGATGCTGCCGGCGAGCCCCCAGCGGACCGCAGAAAATTTCTGCGATGAGCCCACACCCACGATTGCACCGGTAATGGTGTGCGTGGTGGATACGGGAATGCCGAAGCTCGATGCGATGAAGAGCGTCATGGCGCCGCCCGTCTCGGCGCAGAAACCGCCCACGGGCTTTAGTTTGGTGATTTTCTGGCCCATGGTCTTCACGATCCGCCAGCCGCCGAACAGGGTGCCGAGGCCGATGGCCAGATAGCAGGACAGCACCACCCAATAGGGCGGCGCCGAGGCGCCCGGCGCGACCGTGCCGGCGGCGATCAGCAGCAGCCAGATAATGCCCATGGTTTTTTGCGCGTCGTTACTGCCGTGGCCCAGGCTGTAGAGGCCGGAGGACACCAGCTGCAGCCGGCGGAACCATCGGTCGCTCTGGCGCGGGGTGACATTACGCATGGTGTTGGCCACCAACAGCATGAGTAGCGCGCCCAGCAGAAAGCCCAGCGTCGGTGACACCAGAATGAAAATTCCGGTCTTCATGATGCCCGATGCGAGCAACGGACCCGTGCCGGCCTTCGCGAGAATCGCGCCGATCAGTCCGCCGATCAGCGCGTGCGAGGAACTCGAGGGGATACCGAACCACCAGGTGATGACATTCCAGGTGATGGCACCCACCAACGCGCCAAAGATCACGATATGGTCCACCACGGCTGGATCGACGATCCCTTTACCGACCGTTGAGGCCACCTTCAATTCGAAGAAAAAGAGCGCGATGACATTGAAAAACGCAGCCCACACCACCGCCTGGTAGGGCTTGAGCACGCCGGTTGACACGATCGTCGCGATGGAATTTGCCGCGTCATGAAAACCATTCATGAAATCGAACGCGAGCGCCAGAATCACCAGGAACACCAACACGGTGAAGCTGAACTGAAGCGTGGTCATGGTGCGTGGGCGCCCGCGCTCAGGCGTTTTCGAGGACAACGCCCTCGAGCAGATTGGCGACGTCTTCGCACTTGTCGCTCACCGCCTCAAGCAGTTCATAAATTTGCTTGAGCTTGATCAGCTGGCGTACGTCGCTCTCATCGCGAAACAGTTTTGACATGCCGGCGCGCATCACCCGATCGGCATCCGATTCGAGCTGATCAATTTCGCGGCAAAGCTTCAGGATCGCCTCGGCGTTGTCCATCGAAGGCAGCATGCGCACGGCCATCTGGACGCGCTTGCAGCACATTTCGTTGAGCTCGGAGAGCTGCTGCGCCTCCGGCGTGATGCGTTGCAGGTCATAGAGCATGGCCGATTCAGCCACGTCCTGGATCAGATCCAGGATGTCGTCCATATTCGAGATGAGCTTGTGGATGTCGTCGCGGTCGAAAGGGGTGACGAAGGTTTTATGGAGTAGCGCGACCGTTTCGTGGGTGATGCGATCGGCGCTTTTTTCAACCAGTTCGATCCGGTCGATGTGGGTGCGCCGACTGGCCACGTCGCTGTACTGGCGCATGAGTTGCGCCAGCGCCTCGCTGCCGGCGATGATCTCGTCGGCATGGCGGTTAAAGAGGTCGAAGAATCGGCCCTCGCGGGGCATCAGTCGTCCAAACATCGCGTTTTTCCGTTGGTGTCCACGCTATGTGATCGTGCGATTTTTCTCTCGCGTGCTCACTGCGCCGGATCGTTTTGGCCGGCGGGGGCAGACCCACCGCGTTCGGCACAGCGCACGAGCCGGTCGAAGGTTATCAGAAAGCGTTTGGCGGCCGGTGCCCGGACGGCTCCGGATCAGTCCGAGTTGGGACGGGCACCGCTTCGGCGCAGCAGACAATCGAGGTAGGCGGCTCCATCGGGCGGGCGGTGGTTCCGTTGAGACTCCCAGAGCACCTGGCCCAGGCATTCCATGACTTCGTGCGCAGCTGCATGCTCATCATCCAGATGACTCGCCAGACGCTGCCAGGCCGCGCGGATGCCCTTGGGCTGGTCGATCGACAGCTGTTCGGCGATCGCCAGATGCATCGACAGGTGAAGAAAGGGATTGCTGCGCCCATCGGCGGCGTCAAATCGCTGCTCGAGCGCCTGCTCCGGATGATCGAGAACAGCGTGATATTCGGGATGCACCCCAATCCAGTCAGCGGCGATCGACTCCAGGGGCGTAAGTGGCTCGCCCGCGATGCGTTTTCTTTGTGTCTCGCAGAAAAATCTGCGTACATCATGCTGCGACGGATCAAACATGGGGCCCTCCGGGGCTAGCTGGCGGCGGGCGCCTCGGTCTTGCGGCGGAATTCGCAGTCATCGTGAATCAGGCAGCGCCAGCATTCGGGTTTGCGGGCTTTGCAGACATAGCGCCCATGCAGGATCAGCCAGTGGTGAGCATCCTGGCGGAACTGTTCGGGCACCAGCCTGGTCAGCCGGTCCTCCACTTCAAGCGGCGTGCGCCCGGGCGCGATGCCGGTGCGATTGGAGACCCGGAAAATATGGGTGTCGACTGCGATGGTGGGCTGACCGAAGGCCGTGTTCAGCACCACGTTGGCGGTTTTTCGCCCGACACCGGGGAGTGTCTCAAGCGCCTCACGATCATTGGGGACTTCGCCACCGTGGTGTTCAATCAGAATCGCGCAGGTCTGGATCAGGTGCCTGGCTTTTGAGCGAAAGAGGCCGATGGTGCGGATGAACTCGCAGACGCCGCTTTCGCCGAGCGCGAGAATTGCCGCCGGCGTCCGGGCCACTGCGAACAGCTTGCGGGTGGCGAGGTTCACGCTGCGATCGGTGGCCTGAGCCGATAGCAACACCGCCACCAGCAGTTCGAACGGGCTCGAGTATTCCAGTTCGGTGGTGGGGTGCGGGTTGCTCTGCTGCAGCCTGCTGAAGATCCGGGTGCGCTTGTCGCGGTTCATGAGCCGTTCTCGCGTGTCGGCGGGTGCGCTGATGCCCGGGCGGCTGCGCGTTCGCGCGCGCGGGCGATCGCCGCTTCGATGGCCGCGCGTTTGCGCGCGGTTTCGCTGGTGGGGGGCTCGGTCTGCAGGGCCTCAAGCTTGGTGGTTGCGCGCGCGGCAAGCCGGCGGTCGCGCTCGGCCGCCACGCGGAGCAGGCGGCTTGCCCGCGCCTCATGCCGCGCACGGGCCGCGCGTGCGTCGGCGTCGCTCCAGTTTGGCAGGGGTTGCGGACTGAGTGGCTCCATCACGATACAGTCGACCGGGCAGGGTGGCAGGCACAAATCGCATCCTGTACAGAGTTCGGTAATCACCGTGTGCATACGTTTGGGGGCGCCGATGATGGCGTCGACCGGACAGGCCTGGATACACTTGGTGCAGCCAATGCAGTGTTCGGGTTCGATGCGGGCGACCGTTCGCGGACCTTCGCTGCCACAAGCGGTGTCGAGCGCAATCGGCGGGGTGTCCAGCAGGTGCGCCAATCGGGCGATGCCGGCTGCCCCACCGGGCGGACAGCGGTTGATGGGCGCGTCCCCGGTCGCGATGGCTTCGGCATAGGGTCGGCAACCCGTGTAACCGCAACGCCTGCATTGCGTCTGCGGAAGCAGTGCGTTGATCGCCTCGACCGACGGGCGCATGGCGAGACAGCCCGCGAGCTTGAACGACGCGCGCTAGCCGCGCGCGGCGCCTCGCCCGCGGCGCTCATGCTCGGTGATGAAGCTGCGCACCTCGGGGTAGATTTTTTCGCGCCAGCGCCGGCCGCTGAAGATGCCGTAGTGACCCGCGCCCTCGGCGGTGAGATGGCGCTGCCAGTTGCGCGGGATTCGGGTGCAGAGATCGTGCGCCGCCTGGGTCTGGCCGCTACCGGAGATATCGTCGAGCTCGCCCTCGATCGTGAAGAGCCCCACCGACTTGATCGCCGAAGGGTCTACGAGCAGGGTCTTACCGCCGAACCGCACTTCCCAGGTGCCCAGGGGCAGCGCATGCTTCTGGAACACGGTGCGAATGGTGTCGAGGTAGTACTCGGCCGGCAGATCGAGTACAGCGTTGTATTCGTCGTAAAAACGGCGATGGGCCTCGGCGTCTTCCATGTCGCCGCGCACCAGGTCGAGATAGTAGTCCCAGTGCGAGTTCAGATGCCGGTCCGGATTCATGGCCACGAATCCGGCGTGTTGCAGGAATCCCGGATAGACCTGACGACCCGCACCCGGATACCGGCCAGGGACGCGATAGATCACATTGCGCTCGAACCAGACGTAGCTTCGCCGCTGCGCGAGTGCATTGACCTCGGTGGGATTGCGACGCGTGTCGATCGGGCCGCCCATCATCGTCATGCTGAGCGGCAGATGGGGGTCGCGGGTCTGGGCGAGTAGCGACACCGCCGCCAACACCGGCACGGTGGGCTGACAGACCGACACCAGATGCACTTTCGGACCCAGATGACGGATGAAGTCGGCGGCGTAGCCCACGTAATCATCGAGATGGAAAGGCCCCTCGGAAAGCGGCACCATCCGGGCATCGATCCAGTCGGTAATGAAGACGTTGTGGTGCGGAAGGAGCGCCCGGACCGTGTCGCGAAGCAGCGTGGCATGGTGGCCGGAGAGCGGCGCAAACACGAGCACGGTGGGGTCGGCCTCGCGGGCGCGCAGTTTTGCGGGCAGCAGCCGCTCGAATTTGAGCAGGCGGCAGAAGGGGCGCGCGATTTCGATGCGCTCAACCACGCTCACTGGCTGGTCATCAACCAGGGTTTCATCGATGTCGAACCCGGGCTTTTCGTATTCTTTGCCGAGCCGGTGCAGCAGTTCCAGACCGGCAGAAACCCGATTGGCAAACGGCGTGTAGGCAAGCGGGCTATACGGATTGACATAGAGCTGGCTAACCGAATCAGCCCAGCTGGAAAGCGGCTTCAAAACCGCACGCTGGGCTTCACGGAGGTGGTAGAGCATTCGTCTCTCCCGCTTCGAAACTGGTCGATTCTGCCCGAATTTGTGCGACGCGTCAGACGCGACAGCTGCCAGGGCTACCAGCGGACCGTCTGAGGTTTTCAGCGAGCCACGCGGCGCTTTGCTTTTCCTGCAGAGAATTTTGCGTAAGGCGCTGATTCAATGCAGCAAAATCAACCTGATCGAGCGGCTGGTCTTGGTTGAAGCAGGAGAACACATAGGTGACACGACCGGTTTTCGGATCGCGGTGTGGTTGCAGGCACTGCGCGCACACTTCTTTCATCATGCACTGCATCGGCGAGTTGATCGATCCGAACGCAAGATGGTGGGCGGGCAGCACATCGGCGAGCGCATCATGGCGCGCACGCGCCACCGCAGCCATCATGCGGTCAGAGCCGATGGCAATCAGGCGATCGGTATCGTGCAGGCGCGGCGAATCGGGAGCCGGGTCGAGCGCTCCGCTCGACCAGGCTTTCATTGCCTCGACAATATTGCCCACGAAGCTTCGGTCCTGCGGACGAGTGGGGGTAAAGCCTGGGGCTTCGTCGCTGCACCACACCACGACATCGGCAGCCGCTTCAATTTCAGCCACCTTGTAGCGATCGATGAGCTTCTTGTAGCCAGCAAAATAGAGCACCTTCGAGCCTCGTGCCCGGAAGGCCGCACCGATTGAAAACAGCACCGCATTGCCGAGCCCACCGCCCACCAGCGTCACGGTTTCGCCGCCTTCGATCTCGGTGGGGGCGCCGGTTGGACCCATGAGAACGACCGGTTCACCGGGCTGTAGCAGCGCGCAAAGATTGGAGGACCCGCCCATTTCAAGCACGATGGTGGAAACCAGTCCGCGTTCACGGTCAACCCAGGCGCCGGTGAGGGCAAGACCCTCC
>JAGWXN010000180.1 GCA_018969885.1 Betaproteobacteria bacterium
CTGCAGGGGCGACACCTGAATGCTGCGTACGAAGGCGTTGAACGGGCCGCCCGAAATATTCGGCGTGTCCTTTGTAACCGATATATCGCTGAGCACGCGGAAGCTCGCGTAGAGGGTGACGCGAACGCGCCCAGCTACCGGTTGGTTCGTATCGGCGTCACGGATGCTCACCGAGCGTACCGGCCCAAGGTAGCTGTAGAGGATGGGGCTGTCATCAGCGTCGAGTCGCGCGATGGCGCAGGACGACAGCCCGGAATATTGCGCGCCCCAGTAAACGCAGATGCGGGTTGAGCGCTTGACGATCACTTCCACGCCGTCGCTGCCGCCGGTGTCGCCTGTTCCACTGCCTCCGGTGCCGCTGCCCCCGGTGCCGCTGCTGCTGCCGCCAGCGGTGCCTGTGCCAGTCCCGCTGCCTGAACCTCCGCTACCCGATGATCCGCCGGGCGCAGTGGCTGCGGTACCCGCCAGCCGTTCGGCGCTGGGGGTAAGGCGCAGGGCGGGCACAGTCAGCCCTGCCACCGTGAGCGCTTTGGCGCGGCTGTCGTTGGCGGTGAGGTTGGCGGTGAGCGCCGATTGCAGGGCGGCCGCATCGGGCGTGGGCTGCAGGGCATGAAGCGCGGCCACCGCGCCAGACACCATCGCCGTAGCGGGTGAGGTTCCCATGGTGGGGGCCCAGCAGTCGGTCGATGACGCGCTGCTGCACGGCACCGGGGTTCGGTAGGTGCCCACCGCGTCGCCGCCGATGGCCACCAGTTTCACCTGGCTGCTGAAGTTGCTGTAGGAAGCGAGACCGGAGTAGTCGAGCCGGGCGGCCGCCACCGGCAGCGCATTACTGACACAAGCGGGAAACGAGATGGCCCCGATGGCGCCGCCGTTCCCCGCAGCGACCACCGGGATCACGCCTTGGGCGCGTAGCCGTTCGAAGGCCGAACGGAACAGCCCGCCGAGGTAGTCGCTATCGCAGGCGGCTGAGTAGGCGCCCGCGCCCAGGCTCATGTTGAGCGCTGCGATCGGCGGTTGGCCAGAGGCGCGACGCTGGCGCGCCTGCTCCGTCACCCATTCGATGGCAGCGAGCAGATCGCCCGAGCTTGCGCTGATTGCGCCGCGTGAATCGGCGTTGAAAACCTGGACCGGAAGGATGCTTGCTGCGCGCGCAACGCCGCCACGGTTCGCGGCTACTGCGCTGTAGTCCATCGCAGCGACTGCGGCCATGCTGGTGCCATGGCCGCAGCCTGCGTTGAGTCCGGCGCTGCGGCTGGTGAACCGATCGACGCAGCTGCGTCCGGCTGTGCTGGAAGCCGTATCGACACTGGTCCCGTTGGGACAGAATCCGGTGCCGCCGTTGGCTGCGGTAGAAAAGCATGCGCCGGGCAGCACCCTCGTGCTACCCAGCGCCGGATGACGGTCTTCCACGCCGGTATCGAGCACTGCAATGACGCGCCCGCCGCCCGCGAGCGACTGCCCGGCGATAGAGGGCCACGCTGTCTGTCCGTCAAACGACTGAACCACCGCCTGATGAAGCGCGGTGGCATCTGTTGCCGCTTGCGTCGTCAGCAGGCGATCGACATGAACGCCGCGCACCATGGGCATCCTGGGGAGCAGGTCGAGTTCGCATGAGTTGAGTTCGATTCGGACCGTGTTGCCCGCGGCTGGGCGCTTGGCGTTCGATAAGCGGGACTGCAGATCGGCGCTCGAACAGCCGCTGCTGACGGCGCCTGCCACCGGGCCTGCGGCGGCGGCACCGAGATCGGTGAGGAAGCGCTGCTGCAACCAGGCACGCCGGGCGTCGCTGTCGTTCACCGCCGCCGCGGTGACCGGCGTGTTGCCATCGAGTTCGACGAACACGCCTACGCTTTCAGTTTCATCGGCCGGGCGGATCTCATCAATTTGCGCGGCGACTGCCGCATTGCTGTCTGCCGAGACCGGGCTCGTGCCCCCACCGGCGCCCGAGCCGCCGCAGGCAGCGAGGATGAGGGTCAGAGACGCTGTGAGCGTGAAGGCCGCGATCCGGCTGGTAGCGGAAAGTGGAGCTGTGGGCTTCATGGTTCTCTCATGATCGGAGGCGCCGGACGAAGACGAGACCGTACGCCGAAAAATCGTGCCGATAAGTATATGGGAAAAAATCCCAGCCAGAGAATAGGGCGATGTCCAGCGGGAAAATTCCCGCACCCACCCGGGCCCGCCGATGCGGGGGGTGTGGCGATCGCGGTGCTGAGCCAAACCTGCTAAGTTCGCCCCCGCGGCCCCAATTTTACTGTTCTCCAACGGAGTGTCCCTTGTCGAATCCGACACCGCCTGCGTCTGTTACCGCAACCCCGTTGCTTACCGCTTCCCCGGTCCGATATGCGCGCCGCGAAGACCATCGGTTGATCACCGGTGCGGGGCGATTCAGCGCTGACCACACGGTGCCCGGCATGCTGCATGCGTTCGTCATTCGGTCGCCGCACGCGCACGCCCGGATCCTGCGCTGCGACCTTGCCGCGGCGCGGGCGGCACATGGCGTGCGTCTGGTGCTTACCGCTGCCGAAATCGAGTCTGATGGCAAGAAGGAGCTTCCCAATCTGATGGCGGTCAGTTCGCCCGACGGTGAACCGCAGCGCGTGGTGCTGATGCCCGTGCTTGCGCGCGATCGCGTGCACTTCGTTGGACAGCCGATTGCTTGGGTGGTGGCCGACTCGGCTGCGCAAGCGTGCGAGGCAGCCGACCTCGCCGAGATCGACTATGAGGAGTTGCCGGTGGTGGCCGACTTCGATCAGGCGGTCTCACCGGGGGCTCCGGCGCTGCATCCTGAAGTGCCGGGTAATTTGTCGGTTCAGTTTGAGGCCGGCGATCGTGCACCGGTGGATGCAGCCTTTGCGCGCGCGGCGCACATCAGTCGGCTGAAAATCGTGAGTCAGCGGCTGATCGGTGCACCGATGGAGCCGCGCGCGGTGCTCGCGGTTCATGACCCCGACACCGACCGCACCCGGCTCTACGCGCCCACGCAGGGCGTACCGAGCATGACGAAGCAGATGTGCGCAGCCACCGGACTCTCGCCGGAGCAACTCGATATCGTGAGCCAGGACGTCGGTGGCTCATTCGGTTTGCGTGCCAGCCCCTATTCCGAGCATGTGCTTGCGGTGCTGTCGGCCCGGCGGCTCAATCGACCAGTGCGCTGGCTGGGCACACGCTCGGAGGTTTTTCTGAGTGACTGGCATGGTCGCGCGCTCACGCTCGATGGTCAGATCGCGCTCGACCGCGACGGAAATTTCCTGGCGTTCCGGTTCGAGGACACAGTCGATCTGGGAGCGTATGTCGTGTTTGCCGGCACGCTGGTCGGCACACGCAATCTGTCGGTCTCGATGGGAGGTGCTTACCGGGTGCCTGCGCTCCACATGAGCTCGCGTCTGGCCTACACCAACACCGTACCGGTCTCAGCGTACAGGGGGGCGGGGCGGCCCGATATTGCCTATGCCATCGAAGCGCTCATCGATCACGCGGCTCGCGAGCACGGCTTTGACCGGATTGCGCTCCGACGAAAGAATTTCATTTCGCCGGATGCGTTTCCCTACCGCACCGCTAACGGCACGCTCTACGACCACTGCCACTTCGACCGTCTGCTGGATCGGGCGCTCGAGCTGGCCGACTTCGACGGCTTTGCGGCGCGGCGTGCGGCAGCGGCGCAGCAGGGGAAGCTCCGAGGCATCGGACTGGCGAGTTGGCTGGAGGTTTCCGGCATGGGATCTGCGCCCCACGATTCGGTTCGCGGTGAATTCAACGCCGATGGCCAGCTGATCGTGCTGGGTGCGACTGGAGCCTCCGGGCAAGGCCATGAGACCTCGTTTGCCACCATGGTTGAAGAGGCGCTGGGATTGCCGGCTGATCGAGTGACTTATCGCGCTGGAGATCACGGCGTGTCGCTGATCGGCAATGGCACCGAAGGATCGCGCACGCTCTACGGCGTAGGCAGCGCCATCACCGTGATGTGCGAGCTCATTCGTGATCGTGTGCTTGCGCTCAGGCGCGCCCGCGCTGAGCCTGCAGAGCCGCCTGGCGACCTCTCTGCCTGGGTGCGAACGCTTGGCGCGGACGAGCGTTCGCAACTTTCGGTCGAAGCGCAGGCGAAGTCGGGCGCCACGTTTCCGAACGGCTGCCATGTGGCCGAGATCGAAATCGATCCTGCCACCGGCTGCACCGAGCTCATTCGCTATGTATCGGTCGATGATGCGGGCCGCGTCATTTCCGAGCAGCTGGTGCACGGTCAGATGCAGGGCGGTGTGGTGCAGGGCTGGGGACAGGCATTCTGCGAAAACACGGTTTACGATGCCCGCGGCCAGTTGAGCTCAGGCTCATTTATGGACTACGCCATGCCACGTGCTGGTAACGTTCCCGCGCTGGTGAGCGACAACCTGCCGCTTCCCACTGCGCTCAATCGCACTGGAGCCAAAGGCGTGGGCGAGTCGGGCTGCACGGGGTCGCTGCCCTCACTTGCCAATGCAATGAGTGATGCCCTGGCTGCTCGGGGCGCTTCGGCGATCGACATGCCGTTTACACCCGCCCGGGTCTGGGCGGCGCTCCATCCCGAGACCTGAAACCCATGCCTGTCACGCCTGTAAATGAACTCAGTGCCTTCGACGCAGCGCGCCTGCTCCAGCGGCGCGACCTCAGCGCCGAAGCCTATGCCGAGGCCTGCCTGGCGCGTATCGACGCACGCGAACCGCTGATTGGCGCATTTGCTCATATCCATCCTCAGCAGGTACTTGAGCAGGCACGGGCTCTGGATCGTGGACCCATACGCGGCCCGCTGCATGGCCTCACCGTCGGCATCAAGGATGTTTTTGATACCCGTGACATGCCCACGCAGGGGGGCTCGGAGGCCTTTCGGGGTCACCAGCCTGCGACCGATGCGGCAGTGATCGCGTTGCTGCGCGGAGCGGGCGCTGTGATGCTCGGCAAAACCGTCACCACCGAGCTCGCCACCTTCCCCCCCAACGGCACGCGCAACCCGCGCGATCCGGCGCATACCCCGGGAGGGTCGTCATCGGGCTCAGCTGCCGCCGTGGCCGACTTCATGGTGCCGTTTGCCACCGCGACACAGACGCTGGGGTCCACGATTCGGCCAGCCGGATACTGCGGTGTCGCGGGCTATAAACCCACCTATAACCTGCTGCCACGCCGCGGCGTGTGGCCCAACGCCGAGTCGGTCGACACAGTGGGACTGATGGCACGTGATGTCCGCGATGTGGCGATGTTTGCGGCTGCAGCGGGCCACTATCCAGCGCTCGCCTTCGATGACGCGGCGGTTCATGCGGCGCCCGTCATCGGATTCTGTCAAACCTGGGAGTGGTCGCGGGCGGATTCGTTCATGCACACTGCGTTCGACGCCTGCCGCAACCAATTGGCTGCTGCGGGTGCGCGGGTGCTCGCCGTTGAACTGCCTGAATCGTTTCAGGGTCTTCTCGAAGCGCACCGTATGGTCGCCTGGTACGAGATGGCACGCGGCTTTGCCGATATCGTGGCGCACGATGCGGATCGCATCCGCAAGCCGCTCCTTGACCGAACGCTCGCCGGGCTTGAGGTGTCGCCCGCCACCTACCTGGCGGCTCAGGCGCTGGGGCGCGCCTGCCGCGAGCAGTTGGCCAATGTGTTTGGCGAATGTGACGTGCTGTTTGCGCCGGCCGCCACGGGTGAGGCACCCGCCGGACTGGAGAGCACGGGCGATACGTCAATGAACCAGATCTGGACCTTTCTGCATGGCCCTAGCGTGTCGGTGACTGGCGGGTTCGGCCCGAACGGCTTGCCGTTGGCGATGCAGGTGCTGGGCCGGATTGGCGACGATGCGCGGATGCTGCGAGCCGCGCGCTGGGTTGAGCAAGTGCTGGGGCGCTGAGCGCTCGCCCGCCCAGCAGGGTCGCGACCAGGGCGTCGAGCGTTCGATCATCCAGCGATCGCTTGCGATCCAGGTGGTGATAAACCAGGTAGCCATCGAAGGCCATCACCAGAAAATGGCCGAGATCGGTGCCTTCAAACAACCTGCGCCGCGCGGGTGGCAGACAGTCCAGAACCAGCGCTTCCATGCGCGCTTCCATCCAGTTGAGCAGCACCGGACGATAGCCTTCGCCACGCTCCATGGTGGAAATCGCCTGAATGATGTTGTTGCCGAAGCCGCCGTTTTCTTTCGGGATGTCGCGCCAGAAGCCGCCCAGCACATGCGTGAGCCGCGCGCGTCGGTCGCCGATCTTGGCGGCATCCGCGGCGAGTGTCTCGATCCGCGCACGCAGCCAAGGGTCGTAGAGCTCATAGAGAATCTCTAGCTTCGAGCGGAAATAGACATAGACATTGGCGGTGGAGGTGCCCGCGCCGTCGGCGATTTTCGGCAGGCTGGTGGCGGTGTAGCCGTGACGCGAAAACAGGGTGCGCGCTGAGCGCAGGATCGCAGCCCTCACTTCGGTTTTCTTGGTCTGTCCCATGGTCGCGTGAGGTGAAGGTTGATCTCAGCCCATGAGCCCAGGCAACCAGAGCGCAATGGAAGGGATTGCAACAAGAAGCGAGACCCTGATGAGGTCGGCGGTGACGAAGGGTGCGAGCCCCCGAAAGATGGTGCGCGTTGCAATATCGGGCTGAACCTGATGGAGCACGAACACGTTAAGCCCGACCGGTGGGGTGATGAGCGCCACCTCAACCATGGTCACCACCAGAATACCGAACCAGACCAGGTCATAGCCCAGACTGCTCACGATCGGATAAAACACCGGCACGGTCAGAAACAGCATGGACATTGAATCGAGAATGCAGCCCAGCACCAGATAGATGAACAGAATCAGCACGATCACCATCCACGGTTCGGAAGCGATGCTCTGCACCGAGGCGCCCAGCGCCTTGGGAACGCCAGCGATGTCAATGAAATTGGAGAACACCAGCGCGCCGATCAACAGAATGAGAATCGAGCAGGTGGAGCGCGCCGCATCGAGTAGCACCTCGACAAAACGGCCGCCGCCCAGTTCGCGGCGAGCGGCTGCAAACAAAAATCCCGCGAAGGCGCCCACGCCTGCCGCCTCG
>JAGWXN010000181.1 GCA_018969885.1 Betaproteobacteria bacterium
CCCCAGGGCGATCTGGATACGGCACGTGCCTATGGCGAGCGAATCGCAATGTTTGCGCGCGCCCGCGTGCGCTGAGGCTGCACCAGGTCAGCGCGGCAAACTTCGCGTGGCCAGGGTATTGACGACCAGTGCGGCGAGCACCACCACGCCGCCCTGCAATGTGGCGGCGGGTGTGGCCTCGCCCACGAACAGCCAGGCCCAGAGCGGGCCCAGCACCACTTCCAGGAGTGCGATCAATGCCACCTCATGGGGCGCCAACCAGGCGAGCGCACGGACCATCAGCCAGCATGGCAGTGCCAGTTGAAACGCCCCAAGGAAGGCAAGAATGAGGAGATCGGATCCACCGGTGTTGAGCGGCCAGGCGAGCGGCAGCATGGCCGCGCATGAGATCAGGGCGCCCAGCAGAACCGCTGGTGCGAGATCGAGCTCGGCGTGCATCCGTCTCAGGGTGACCAGGTTGATGGCGGACGCAAGCGGCACACCCAGCGCGATGAGAATGCCGGTGAGGCCCTCCGCTGAGATCGCCTCGTGCACCATCCACCAAATGCCGGCTCCGGCCGCGATGATCGCTGCCCAGGTGATGCGGCGGATGGTCTGGCCGAGAACGACGCGGGCAAGCAGCGCTGCAAGGAGCGGCGCCAACCCGATCACCAGAAGCGTGTTGGCGACGCTGGTCCGCGTGAGCGCGATCATGAAGCAGGTGAACATCACCGCCCACATCAGACCGGAGAACAGGCCGGTCCAACCCATTCTGAGCACCGTCCCGACCGGGCGGCCACGCTCCTGCACCGTCAGGATTGCCAACATGGCGATGGCGCAGAAAAGACTGCGCCAGAAGCTCAGTTCGAACCCGCGGGCGTTTTCCAGCATGCGAGTGAGCGCCCCGGCGCTGCTCCAGAGCACGGCGCAACCCACCATCAGCCACGCGGCACCACGGGGTGAGGCGGGGAAACTCACCTGAGTTTTCCGGACCGAAGAGGGGAAACCGGGGAGCGATTGCTGGAATGTGAGCGCATGCTTTCTCTAGACGCCTCGAAAATTATTGAGGTCGCAGCCGCGGCCCGGCATGCGAATCGAATGGATGTTGCCACACCGTTGATCGGCCAGGCGGGTAGAATTTTACGGATGAGCGCCCCCCGTTTCGTCCACCTGCGCGTCCACACCGAATATTCCATCGGCGACTCGATCGTTCGCATCGACGCGCTGGTGGAGGCGGCGCGGGCCGATCAGCAGCCGGCGCTCGCCATGACCGATCTCGCCAACCTGTTTGGCTGGGTGAAGTTTTACAAAGCGGCGCGCGCCGCCGGGATCAAGCCGATCTGCGGGGTCGACGCCTGGATCACCAACGAAACCGAGCGCGACCGGCCCTACCGAATGCTGCTGCTCGCGCGTAACGCCGCAGGATATCTGCGCCTGTGCGCACTGCTGAGTCGCGCCTGGCTGGAGAACGAATACCGTGGTCGGGGCGAAATCCGGGCCGAGTGGTTTGACGAGCCGGCCGCGGACGGAGGGCGTGCGGGTGAAGGCCTGATCGCGCTCTCGGGTGCGCATCACGGCGAGGTCGGGCAGGCACTCCTCACCGGCAGTCTCGCGCAGGCCACTCCGGCGGCACTGCGCTGGGCGCAGCGTTTTCCCGGCGCGTTTTATCTCGAGGTGCAGCGTACCGAGCAGCCCGAGTCGGCCACCCAAACGATTGCTGCTGCGCGCCTGGCCGCCCGGCTTGATCTGCCCCTGGTTGCCACGCAGCCGGTTCAGTATCTCCTCACCGATGACTTCCGCGCGCACGAGGCGCGGGTCTGTATCGCCGAGGGTGAGATCCTCGCCAATCCGAGGCGGTCGCGGCGCTTTGATGGGGCCATGCACTTCCGGTCGCAGCAGGAAATGGCCGAGCTGTTCGCCGATCTCCCCGCCGCCCTGCAAAACAGTGTTGAAATTGCCCGGCGCTGTAGCGTACCCATGACCTTGGGCAAGCCTCGCCTGCCGCTCTATCCGGTACCCGATGGGGTCACGCTCGATCAGCACATGCGAGACCTGTCGCTCGAAGGCTTGCAGCGCCGCCTCGGGCCTGATGTCGCGGCCGATCGATGGGAGTCTTATCGCAGCCGGCTCGATTACGAGTGCGACACCATCGAGAAGATGGGCTTCTCGGGTTACTTCCTGATCGTGGCCGACTTCATCAACTGGGCAAAGCGGAACAATGTTCCCGTGGGCCCGGGGCGCGGATCGGGGGCAGGCTCCATCGTGGCCTGGGCGCTCGGCATTACCGATCTCGATCCCATCCCGTACGCGCTGCTGTTCGAACGGTTCCTGAACCCCGAGCGCGTGTCGATGCCCGACTTCGATATCGATTTCTGCCAGGACAAGCGTCAGCTCGTGATCGAGTACGTGCGAAACAAATACGGTGAGCATGCGGTCTCGCAGATCGCCACCTTCGGCACGATGGCCTCCAAGGCCGTCATTCGCGATGTCGGCCGCGTGCTCGACATGAGCTACACCTTCTGCGATCAGCTCTCCAAGCTGGTGCCTGTGGTGCAGAACAAGCCGCTGTCGCTTGCCAAGGCGCGTGAGGCCGAACCCGCGCTTGCCGAGCGCGAGCGCAACGAAGACGAAGTTCGCGAACTGCTCGCGCTTGCAGGTCGGCTTGAAGACCTCACGCGAAATGTCGGCATGCATGCGGGCGGCGTTCTCATCGCGCCTGGCCGGCTGACTGATTTCTGTCCGCTCTATAAACAGCCGGGCGCCGAGGGCGGCGTCGTGAGCCAGTTCGACAAGGACGATGTCGAGGCAGTGGGCCTGGTGAAGTTCGACTTTCTAGGCCTTCGCAACCTCACCATCATTCGTATGGCCGAGGAGTTCATCAACGCCCGGCATCCGGGGCTGGGGCTGGATCTGGCCTCGCTCAAGTTTGATGACCCCGCTGCCTACAAAGTGCTGCGCGAGGCCAACACGACCGCCGTGTTCCAGCTGGAAAGCGACGGCATGAAGAAGCTTCTGAAAAAGCTTCAGCCTGACCGGTTCGAGGACATCATCGCGGTGCTCGCGCTTTACCGTCCGGGGCCGCTCAACTCCGGCATGGTCGATGACTTCATTCTGCGCAAGAAGGGTCAGCAGTCGATCGATTATTTTCACCCCGACCTCAAAGCCTGCCTGGAGCCCACTTATGGCGTGATCGTGTATCAGGAGCAGGTGATGCAGATCTCGCAGATCATCGGTGGCTACACGCTCGGTGGTGCCGATCTGCTGAGGCGCGCCATGGGCAAGAAGAAGCCCGAGGAAATGGCTCAGCACCGAGGCCTCTTTGTGGAGGGCGCAGAGAAAAAAGGCTATTCGGTTGATCTGGCCAATAAGCTCTTTGACCTGATGGCGATGTTTGCCGAATACGGTTTCAACAAATCGCATACCGCCGCGTATGCGGTTGTCACCTATCAGACCGCGTGGCTGAAGGCGCACTATCCCGCTGAGTTCATGGCGGCCACGCTTTCGTCCGATATGGATGACACGGACAAGGTGCAGCTGTTTGTGGCCGACGCTGTGCACATCGGCGTCCGGGTGCTCCCGCCTGACATCAATGTGTCGGCCTACCGGTTCGAGCCGGTCGGCGATCGCGAGATCCGCTATGGCCTGGGCGCGGTGAAGGGCACGGGTCATCATGCGGTTGAAGTGATCGTAGCGGCCCGGGCTGAGGGGCCGTTTCGTGATCTGTTCGATTTTTGTGCCCGGGTTGACCGACGCCTGGTCAACCGTCGCACGGTCGAGGCGCTGGTTCGCGCTGGGGCTTTTGACAGCCTGGACCCTGACCGGGCCAAGTTACTCGCCAATACGCCGCGGGCCATGGACGCGGCCGACGCTGCGGGAGCCGCGGTCGATCAGGCAAGTCTTTTTGGCGAATCCACCGGCTCCAGCGCACTCGTCACCGATTGGCTGCCGGTCGCCCCGTGGTCGGAGCGTCAGCGGCTGCAGGAAGAAAAACTCGCGCTCGGTTTCTTTCTGACCGGGCACCCGTTTACTGCACATGAACATGAGATCCGGCGCTTTGTGCGAACGCGGCTTGCTGATCTTCAACCCGCACCTCAGCCAATCTGGATGGCGGGTGTGGTGGCGGCGCAGCGCACGCAGATGACGCGGCGCGGCAAGATGCTGTTCGTCACGCTGGACGACGGCTCGGCGCGGGTTGATGTATCGGTCTTCAATGAACTCTATGACGCCAATCGCCGAATTGTTCGTGAAGATGAACTGCTGGTGGTACTCGGCAAGGTGAGTCGCGATGACTACACCGGCGGGCAGCGCGTGGTCGCCGAGCGGCTGCTTGATCTGGCGGGAGCGCGCCGCGAGTTTGGCAAACGCCTTCGGATCCGCCTGAATGGCAACGCTGATGGCGCGGCGCTCCGAAGCGTGATTGCACCGTTTGCTGCAGGCGATCCGTCGGCAACGGGTGATGCGCCTGCGCTGCCGGTGGTTATCGACTACACCAGCGCAGTGGCGCAGTGTGCCATTGAGCTTGGCGCGCCCTGGCGGGTGCGTCCCGAGGAGAGTCTTCTTGCAGCCATCGGTGAGCGTCTGAAGCCGATCGCGGTTGATGTCGAGTACTAAGCGGCGGACGTCCGACTTGCGCGATTCCCTCCGTATCTGGCTGCGCCTTCTCGGCTGGGTGCGTCCGTTCTGGCGGGGCTTTGCGGTCGCGCTTGTCGCCATGGTGGTTGCTGCTGCCACCGAGCCCCTGTTTCCGGCGTTGATGAAGCCATTGCTGGATCGGGGCTTCGTTGCGCGGAGCGACTTCCCGTTCTGGTGGGTGCCGGCGGCCATCATCGGCATTTTTGTCGTGCGCGGGTGCGCCACGTTCTGTGCGCAGTACGCGATGGCTTGGGTGTCGGCAGGTGTGCTTGCCGAAGTGCGCCGGCAGATGTTTGCGCACACCCTCCGCCTGCCAGCGCGAGACTTCGAACGCGAGGCCTCGGGGCTTCTGATTTCGCGCATTGTCTTTGAGGTCAACAACTTTACCGACGCAGCTACCCACGCGGTTACCGTGCTGGTTCGAGACACGCTGGTGATCATCGGGCTGCTCAGCTGGCTGCTGTATCTCAACTGGCAACTCACCCTGGTGGTGATGGGCATGGTGCCGCCGCTTGCCTTGATCCTCACCCAGTTCAGTCGCCGGATGCGCGGGCTCAGCCGGCGTAATCTCGAGCAGATGGGCGAGCTCACGCGCACTGTCGAAAGCGCCGTGCAGGGCTACAAGGTTATCAAGGTGTTCGATGCGCATGAACGCGAAGCGGCGCGGTTTGCCGACACCGTGGCGCGGCTGCGGCGAGTGGCAATCCGGATCATCAGTTCAACCGCCGCCACCACGCCGGTGACACAGCTGTGTGCGGCGATCGCGGTGGCGGTGGTGGTGAGTATTGCGCTTCTTCAGGCGGAAACAGACAGCGCGACTGTGGGGGGCTTTGTTTCGTTCATCACTGCCATGCTGATGCTGCTCGCGCCGCTTAAGCACCTCGCCGACATCAACGCGGTGATCCAGCGGGGGCTTGCATCGGCCGAGAAGGTGTTCGAGCTTCTCGATCGACCTGCGGAAGCAGACAGCGGATCGCAGGTGCTTGGGCGCGCGCGGGGGGCTGTCAGCTTCAGGGCTGTGACGGTACGCCACCCCGGCGCTAGTCAGCCAGCGCTACGCGAATTGCAGCTTGAGATTCGGCCCGGCGAAATGCTCGCGCTGGTCGGGCCCTCGGGCGGCGGGAAAACCACGCTTCTCAATCTGCTGCCGCGCTTCGTGGAGTCCGAGGCCGGCGAGGTACTGATCGATGGCGTGCCGATCGAGTCGCTTACGCTCGCCAGTCTGCGCGGTCAGCTTGCGCTGGTGTCGCAGGAGACCGTGCTGTTTAACGGCAGCATTCGCGCCAATCTTGCGATTGCGGTGCCGCACACCCCGGATGACGCCCGGCTCTGGCATGCGCTCGAGGTGGCGGCGCTCGATGAATTCGTTCGCGCGCTGCCGGCTGGGCTCGATGCCGAGATCGGCGAGCGCGGCACGCAACTGTCGGGTGGTCAGCGCCAGCGACTGGCGATCGCTCGCGCAGTGCTGAAAGACGCGCCAATTCTGCTGCTCGATGAGGCCACTTCTGCGCTCGACTCCGAAACCGAGCGGGCGGTTCAGAGCGCGCTTGAGCGCGTGATGGCGGGTCGCACCACGCTGGTGGTTGCGCACCGGCTTTCAACCATCGAACGTGCCAGTCGCATCGCTGTGCTCGACGCCGGGCGGCTGGTTGAGCTCGGCTCGCATGCCGAACTGCTGCGCTCGGGCGGACTCTATGCGCGCCTCCACCAAATCCAGCAACGCGCACCTGATGCGCAGGAGCCCTCACGATGAACTTGCCTGCTGCCACCGACCGCTTTCCGATTGCCGATATCGATCAAGTGCCTGCGGATATTCGCGACAAGATCGTTGCGGTGCAGGAAAAGAGCGGATTCGTTCCCAATGTGTTCCTGAAGCTCGCGCGTAGGCCTGATGAATTTCGGGCGTTTTTTGCTTATCACGACGCACTGATGTTGCGTGAGAACGGCTTGTCGAAGGGCGAGAAGGAAATGATCGTGGTGGCGACCAGCGCTGCCAACGACTGCCTCTATTGCGTGGTGGCGCATGGCGCGATCCTGCGCATCTACGAAAAAAATCCGCTCATCGCGGATCAACTCGCGACCAACTATCGCAAGGCTGCCATGACCGAGCGCCAGCGCGCCATGCTCGACTTCGCACTCAAGGTGGCCACCCGCTCGGCGGAAATTGGCGAGGCCGACTTTCAGGCGCTTCACGCCCACGGATTTTCCGATGAAGACGCCTGGGACATCGGGGCGATCGCTGCATTTTTCGCCTTATCGAACCGCATGGCGAACCTCGCCTCGATGATGCCGAACCCGGAGTTTTATTTGCTTGGGCGACTGCCGCGCGAAAAAAAATAGCGGCTGGGAGGAGGGGGGCTGGGCCTAGAGCAGCACGATATCGTAGTGCTCCTGCGCATAGCTGGTTTCCACCATCAGCGAGATCTG
>JAGWXN010000182.1 GCA_018969885.1 Betaproteobacteria bacterium
GCCACGGTGCGCGCGCTCAAATATCACGGCGGCGCAGACCTGAAGTCGCTCACCCGTGAAGACCTCGGCGCGCTTGAGCGAGGGCTCGTGAATCTGGAACGCCATGTCGACAACGTGAAGCGCGTCTACGGCATCCCGTGCGTGGTCTCCATCAACCGCTTCGATGCCGACACGCCTGCGGAAATCGCGCTGATCAGGGAGCGTATCTCAGCGCTGGGGGTCGACGTGGTACTCGCCACGCACTGGGCGGACGGCGGCGCGGGCGCGGCCGATCTCGCTCGTGTAGTGGTACGGCTATGCGACCAGCCTTCGAGCCCGGAGTTCGTCTACAGCGATGACACGCCCTTGTGGGACAAGCTTCGTGCGGTCGCCACTCGCGTCTATCGCGCGGCCGACATCCGGGCCGATGCCAAGGTACGAGCCGCCATCGACCGTCTGCAGGCCGAAGGATGGGGGCACCTGCCCGTTTGTGTCGCCAAAACCCAGATGTCTTTTTCCACCGACCCCTCGCAGCGCGGCGCGCCAGAGGGTCACACGATCGACGTGCGAGAGGTGCGGCTATCAGCCGGCGCAGGCTTCGTGGTGATGATCTGCGGTGACATCATGACCATGCCCGGCCTGCCCAAAGTGCCGGCGGCCTCACGCATCGACTGGGTTGGTGGCAAGGTGGTCGGGCTGTCCTGATAGGGCCGCAGCCCTGATCAGTCGCAACCCCGGTCAGCCGCTGCCCGAGTCAACTCTTGCCCTGCCCCGGCCCAAGCACCCGCCCGCGATCGGCGTCTGGCCGCGTCGGCCTGAAGAGCGGTAATTCGGGCTCGGCCCAGGCCTTCGGGATTTCCCCGGGCACACACACCGACCCGATCACTGGATCATTCACCTCGCGCACATCCCCGCGAGCCCGGAAATAGGCGCTGGCGTTGATCGTGGCGCCGTCGTGCACCTGCGCCGCGGCCACCCCCTCCCCGGCCAGGAGCGCGAGCGCCTCGCCAATTGGTAAAGCCTCCGCCCGACCCACGGTTTCTTCAGGCGCTGACGCACGCAGCATCAGCCAGTGACCATCCGTGCAGCGCACCGCCAGCAGCGCGTCGGGGTTCACAGCGGCCTCGCCTGAGGCACCCCAGCCATACGGGTCATTACTGCCTTCTCGCAGCGGCGCACGCCCCATCCGCTCGGTGAGCGCGAGCTGACACTCGGTCATCCGGAAAAGCGGCTCAAACAGCGCGACGTCTGCATGAGACCCTTGCTCTCCGCCCACATCGCGCTGATACAACCCGAGCGCAAGCCCGAATGCGGCCATGAGTCCAGCCGAGGTGTCAGCGAGACTGAAGCCGATGTGAATCGGTACTTCATCGGGCGACCCGGTGAGCATCACAATTCCGCTCATGGCTTCAGCGATCTTGCCGAAGCCCGGGCGCGATGCGTGCGGCCCGGTCTGTCCGAAGCCCGAAATGCTCGCCATGACGAGCCGGGGATTGATCGCGCGAAGCGCCTCCCAACCCAAACCCAACCGATCGAGTACGCCGGGGCGGTAGTTCTCGACGAGGGCATCTGCCGTGGCAATCAGCCCGAGTAGCGTTTGCCGGTCATCGGGGTTCTTTAGGTCGAGATCAACGCAGAGTTTGGCCCGCGCCGCCACGCCCCACCAGACCGCTACATCCTTCACGCTGATGCCCATCAGCCGGGCTGGATCCCCGCCGCCGGGCTTTTCGACCTTGATGACCTGTGCCCCCAGCTCCGCCATCAGGCTGCCCGCGAAAGGCCCGGCAAGCGCAAGCCCAAGCTCCACTACCTTCAGGCCTTCGAGAGGCCGGCGCGCGTTCATGAACGCCCCGCCCGCGGCACGCCAAAACGCTTGGCCTCACGCAACACATCGTGCGCGCGCGGCAACATGGCGTAGTCGACCATGATTCCCCGGTAGCGCACAGCGGCATCCCCCTTGGCCTCAGCCGCCTCCATAGCCTCGATCAGTCCGGCGTAGTAGTCCACTTCCTCGGGCGTGGGCGCAAACACCTCGTTGGCAACCGCTACATGGGTGGGATGGATCAGGATCGCCCCCGAAAACCCCAACGACTTCGCCCGCGTCGCAAGCCTGCGTACCGCCTCGAGATCGTCAAGCGCCGTGCCGATGAGGCTTGCCATCGGCCAGCCCGCGCCGCCCGCCCGCGCATCGAGCACCATCTTGGAGGCCAGGTACAGCTGCTCCATCCCTTCGACGGTAGGCCGAAAACCCATGGCGCGCGCCACATCGCCCTCCACAACGCCACCGACAATCCCTGCCAGCGTCACGCAACGCCGGCTCGCCGCCACCAGGTGCCTGGCATCGGCCAGGCCCTCAGCGGTTTCCGGAAGCGGCATGATGGCAATGGAGCCCAGCGGCAGGCCCTCGCGACCCTCCACATAGGCAAGCACATTGTCCAGCTCTCGGATCTGTCCGACATCACGCGCCTTGGGCAGCATCACCCCGGAAAAACCGGCGGCCGCCACCGCCAGCACATCATCGCGGCCGCCCTCATCCCAGTTGTTGATACGAACGAACGCCGGGATACCCTTACCCTTCAGAACGCTGATCGCTTCCCGACATTGCGGTCGCGCGGCCACCTTGAGGGGGTGCGGCACCGCGTCCTCCAGATCGAGCACGACAGAGTCAGGACCGAACCGGTCAACGCGGTGAACCCAGTCGGTCTTGTGGGCGGGGATGAATAACATGGATCGAAGCGGCCACATTTAAGGGTCCTCATGAGTGTTGTTGGAGTCTGCCCGAGGGTCGGCATCCTCGGCAGCTACGTCCCACCAATAAAGCGCGGTCAGCGCTATCGCGGCAAGCGCCACGACGCCCAGAAAAAGCGGTTCATCGACCAGATGCATCCGGACTCGCGCAACGAACGCCCACAGCGCGAGCGCGATGGCGATACAGCCCGCCCAGATCCAGCGGTTGCGACGCTGTGCGCTCATGACTCGCTCTCCTTCGAAGAAGACTTTCTCCGCAATAGAGCTGGGCCGATGATCACCCCCAGGAGCGCTGCACCCGTCAGTCGAAGCCCCAGATCAGGCATTGCCAGACAAAGCGTTGCCAGCAGCAGCGCAGCCCGGCTGACCAGAGAGAGCCGGCCCCGAAACCACCCCTCCACCGCGACTGCGAGCGCCAGCACAGCAAGGAGCGCGGCGATCGACGTCTGCACGATTGCACCCACGTCATCTTTCAGCAGCAACCCCGGGCTGTAGACAAAAATGAACGGCACCACGAAGCCGGAGATGGCTAAGCGGAGCGCCACAAAACCAGTCCGATTCAGGTCGGCGCCCGCAATGCTCGCCGCTGCATAGGCGGCAAGCGCAACCGGTGGTGTGACGTTGGCAAGAATGCCGAAATAAAACGCAAACATATGACTCGCAAATTCGGGGGCTCCCATGCGCACCAGCGCAGGCACGATCAGTACCGCCACGGTGAGATAAACCGCCGGGGTCGGGAGCCCCATGCCAAGCACCAGCGCGACCAGCGCGGTGAGAAGCAGCGCAACGAACAAGTGCCCGCTCGACACCGCAATCACGAAGTCGGCGAGCAGATTGCCCGCGCCTGATACCCAAAGCGTCCCCATCAGGATGCCGGCGGTGGTCACTGCCGCACCCACCGCAACATTGTTCGACATGGCATCAATGACCGACTCGAGGTATTGGCTCATCGGCACCCGCGTGGAACGATGCAGGAGCGACACCACGAAAAGCGCGGCCAACCCGATGAAAGCCGATAGCTGCGGAGAAGCGCCGATGAAGAGCGGCGCAATCAACGCGGCAAGCGCGATCATGAGATGGCCGCCTGAGCGCATCGCTTCGCCGACGGTGGGGAGCTTTTCGGTGGTGGCCTGCAACCCCTGTCCGCGGATGTAGATCTCCACCTGCACATGAAGCGCGATGAAGTAGAGCAGCGCCGGAATGAGCGCGGCCACCACAATTGACCAGTAGCCAATGCCCAGCAGACCCGCCATCAGGAACGCGGCAGACCCCATCACCGGCGGCATGATCTGCGCACCGGATGAAGCCACCGCCTCGATCGCGCCCGCCGTATGCGGCGCAAAACCGGTTCGGATCATGAGCGGGATCGTGACGTTGCCCATGCCCACCACATTACCCACCACGCTTCCTGAGGTGGTGCCCTGGAGCGCACTCGACAGAATGGATACATGGGCAGGCCCGCCCGCACGCCGCCCGAGGAGCGCGAGCGACAACTTTTCAAAGAATTCGATGCCGTTGGTGCGAACCAGCATGGCGCCGAAAATCAGAAAAATCATGAGATAGCTGGCAGCCACCCCGGCGGTGGGGCCGAAAATTCCGTTGTCCTGCATGAACAGCACTTCGATGAAGGTTTGCCAGCGCACGTTGGGCGCGGCAAACATTCCGGGGAAATGCTTCCCAAAGAGCGCCTGCAGTCCGAACGCGAGACACACCACCACCATCGCAAGCCCGATGAAGCGGCGCGTGACCTCAAGCGCCACCACCAGATAAACGATTCCGATCGCGAGATCTTCGGGAAACGGAAATCCGATACGCCGGGCAAAGTCTTCATAGTCGATAAAGATGTAGACCATGCCTGCTGCCATGATCGCCACCAGCAGCAGATCTGGCGCGAGGCTCGCCCAGCTGCGCTCGCTCCAGCGGCGTCCCCCGGCCGAGCGCAGCAGAAGCCCCACCGAGAGAATGGCCCACACGAACGCGCAGCGCTGCAGGAAGGCGGTAAGCGAGCCAAACAGCGCGCAGTAAATCATCATCACGCCGAGAAACATCGACAAAAAGATGATGAGCGCCGCAACCAGGCGCTGACGAAACGATCCGCGACGGATCACCGCCCGGATTGACGGCAGCGCATCGGTTGCATCCCTGAGCGAGGCGGCCGCGCGCGCCGCCTCATCGGGGTTCCGGAGATCGTCGCGAGTCACGGCTTCTCGGCGCCCACCGCAATTGTTTTGACAGGGTTACCCAACTCGCGATGACAGCGCTCAGCGCCGGGGTGCAAGGGAATAAACACGGTCTGCGCAGCGCGGTCGGTGAGTTTTTCCGCGCCCTTCCAGCCAGGCACCGATTCTCCCCAGATTGTCGCGGTCTTGGGCGAATAGAGTTGCATGCAAATCGCATACACCGTGGCCTCGGGCAAATCTTTGTGCACCACGTAACCCAGCGACAGCTGCACCCCCACCACTTCATCAGCCTGCCAGGCATAGGTCTTCCCCGGCATGACGTTGCGCGTCATGGTGGGGTAGTTTTCCATCAGCGACTTGAGTACCCCATCGCTCATGCTCACAATGCGCGCGGAGTGGCTCGCCGCAAACTGCGTGATCATGGGCGAGGGGTGATCTGCGGTCACGAACACCGCATCAAGCTGCCCGTCGCCCAGCATGTCCATCTGCTGATTCCAGTCGCCGGTATGCACCAGACCACCGTTTCGCTTGAGCTGGTCATACGACAGATTCACCCCTCGAAGACCCACGTTGACCATGGTTGCGGTAAGACTGTCGGCGGGACCCACACCGATCTTCTTGTCCTTGAGATCTGCCCATGACTTGATGGACGAATTGGCCTTCACCACCATCGTCGGACTCGCGGAGGGCTTGTTCAGAAAACCGAGATAGGAGCCCATGTAGCGCAGGTCACGCATCTTGGGGCGGCGCGCGAAGGTGCGTTCTGCATTCCAGGCATCGACCACGCTTTCACCTACGCCATGACCGATCTGTGCCTCGCCGTTCTGAATGCGTGGTGGAACGGCCGACGCCGTGCCCGGGAGTCGACGGATCTGGATGGTCTGCCCCGGAAATGAGCGCTTGATGGCCTCTTCCATCACGACGAATGCGAGATCGCTGGTGCTGCCGGAGGACCCCCGCCCGATCAGGGTGATCGCCTCGGGCGTCTGCTGCGCGCAAGCGAGCCCCGAGGCGCCGAGTAACGCTGTGAGCGCAAGGATGCCCCAAGGCCGGCTAAGCGCGCGACTGCGGGGTTTGAATGTCTTCGGATCGGTCATGATGGTCTCCTCTTGTTTTAGTGGGTCACGCCCAGCTCGCGCAGGACGATTTCGGTATCGGCCCCCACGGCGGGGCCTGCGTGCCGTACACGACCCGGCAGCGTGGACAGATGCGGGAGCGGCGCTGGCATGGGGAGCTCGCCGCCGCGACCATCAGCGACGCGCACGATATCGCCGCGCGCGGCGATATGTTCATCGCGAAGCAACTCGGCTGCGTCAAAGAGCGGCCCCACCACGACATCGTTTGCCAGCACTTCGCGCATCGCCGTGTCGGCATCACGTGCGGCCATCCATGCTGCGATCCGCGCATCGAGTTCATCCATATTGTCGCGACGCGCCTGGGGCGTGTTGAATCGGGGGTCAGTACGAAGCGCTTCGCCCCCCACCATGTTCAGCATCCGGTCGGCCACGCTCGGCGTCGCGGCCGACACCGTGAGCAATCGCTCATCTTGCGTACTGAAAATATTGCCGAGATTCCAGTTCATGGGGAACCGGTTACCGTTACGCGGCTCGGCATGCCCCTGCACAGAGGCCACCTGCAACTGCCATTCATTCATCCGGAGCAAGGTCTCATGGAGCCCGAGCTCGATGGGCACAGGCCGAACGCCCGCCAGGCGCGCACGGCGAAGCTCGAACAGCGCGGCGGTGGCCGCCATCATGCCGCTGCTGGTATCGGCAAGCGGAAACTCGGCCTGGATGGGCACGCCGTGCGGATGGCCGGTGAGCGCGACGACGCCGGTCGCAAGGCCCGCGAACCGGGGATCGGTACTGCCCGCGAAGGTATCCGGATGGTCTGCCCCAGGGCTGAAGAGTCGAACCACCAGCGCCTGATGTTCAACTCGCTCAGCCGCCTCGCGCAGTGCAAGCCCCCAGAGGGAGTCGTCGGTGATGAGGAGATCGGCGGCACGTACGATCGCCTCCAGCACCTTCGATCGATCCGGGTGGGCAGCATCG
>JAGWXN010000183.1 GCA_018969885.1 Betaproteobacteria bacterium
GCTCTCCCAGGATGGACTCCTCGGGCTGTTCGCCGCGGGCGCGGTGGGTCGCGACGTGGTGCTGCAGCCGGCCACGGTCGCCGACATGATGGGGCGCGACGCCATCGAGAAGCCCTCGCTCGAAGTGGTCTACGAACAAATCTGAGCCCATGCACCAGCCATGAACGCGCGCCAACCCATCCCGATCCTGCCGGCAGACGAGTCTGCCGGACAGACGGCCGCTACCGATCCGTCGGCTCAGGCGAGCACCCTGGAGGGGCTGTCCTGCCACGGCGGTCGCGACCAGATGCTCGAGGCTGCGCGGAAAGCCGGCAAGAGCGAAACGCTGGCACGCTACGCAGCCGACTATCCGAAAGGCCCGCACGATCAGCCGCAGAGCATGTGCCCCGCGTTCGGGTCGCTCCGGGTGGGGCTGCGCATGCGGCGTACGCACACCATCCTTTCAGGCTCGGCGTGCTGCGTCTATGGCCTCACCTTCACCTCGCATTTCTACGGTGCGCGTCGCAGTGTTGGCTATGTGCCGTTCAATTCCGAAACGCTGGTCACCGGCAAGCTCTTCGAGGATATCCGGGAGGCGGTCTACCGCGAGGCCGACCCCGAGCGCTATGACGCGCTGGTCATCATCAACCTATGCGTACCCACTGCAAGCGGCGTCCCGCTTCAGCTGCTGCCGCGCGAAATCAACGGCGTTCGCATCATCGGTATCGATGTGCCAGGGTTCGGTGTACCCACGCATGCCGAGGCCAAGGACGTGCTGGCGGGCGCCATGCTGCAGTACGCCCTGAATGAGGCGCGCTCGGGTCCGGTGGCCGCGCCGCGTCAGGGGCGGGTTGCGCTTCCCACCGTCACCTTGCTTGGCGAACTCTTTCCCGCTGACCCGATGACGGTGGGTCAAATGCTTGCGCCGCTCGGGCTTGCGTTGGGCACGACGGTCCCCACCCGTGAATGGCGTGAGCTGTATGCCGCGCTTGATTGCGCAGCAGTGGCCGCAGTGCATCCGTTCTACACCGCGAGCATTCGGGTCTTCGAGGCCGCTGGCCGCCCGGTGGTGGGGTCGGCGCCCGTGGGCTATGAAGGAACCGCCGAGTGGCTGCGCACAATTGGCGAGGCAGCGGGTGTGGGCGAACGCGCCATCGGTGCAGCGCGTGATGCGGTCCTGCCCGGCATTCGCGCAGCGCTTGCCCGCGCACCGATCAAAGGGCGGATCACCGTGAGCGGCTACGAGGGGTCTGAGCTCCTGGTCGCGCGGCTGCTGATTGAGAGCGGAGCTGATGTGCCCTACGTGGGCTCGGCCTGCCCGGAAACCGCGTTCAGCGCGGCCGACCGTACCTGGCTCGAGGAGCACGGTACACGTATTCAGTATCGCGCTTCGCTTGAAAACGATCTGGCTGCCATCGAAGAGTACGGCCCCGATCTTGCCATTGGCACCACGCCTGTGGTGCAGGCGGCCAAGCAGAAAAGCCTGCCTGCACTGTATTTCACCAACCTCATCTCGGCGCGACCGCTCATGGGCGCTGCTGGCGCGGGTTCGCTTGCGCAGGTCATCAATGCCGCCATCGGCAACCGCGATCGGTTCGATCAGATGAAGGCGTTTTTCGGCGATGTTGGTGAGGGCGAGAAAGCGGGTGTCTGGCAGGGCGTGCCCGTCGACCGCCCCGAGTTTCGTGCGCTCACCCGCCGTCGCGTGCAGAAGGCGGCCGCGCAGCGCAAAGCCGAGGAGATGGGCTGATGCTAGTCCTCGACCACGATCGTGCGGGCGGCTACTGGGGCGCTGTCTATGTCTTCACCGCAATCAAGGGACTGCAGGTAGTGATCGACGGCCCGGTGGGTTGCGAGAACCTACCGGTCACCTCGGTACTTCACTACACCGACGCATTACCGCCCCATGAACTGCCCATCGTTGTCACCGGCCTGGCCGAAGAGCAGCTGGGTCGTGAGGGCACCGAAAACGCCATGCGGCGCGCGCACGCAGTGCTCGACCCCGACCTGCCTGCTGTGGTGGTGACCGGATCGATCGCTGAAATGATTGGCGGGGGTGTCACGCCCGAGGGCACCACCATTCAGCGTTTCCTGCCGCGTACGATCGACGAGGACCAGTGGCAGGCGGCTAACCGCGCCATGCTCTGGCTCTGGTCCGAATATGGCCAGAGAAAAGTGCCTGAGCCCAAGCCCCGCAAGCCGGGTGAGCGGCCGCTGGTCAATCTCATTGGCCCGTGTTACGGCACCTTCAATATGCCCAGCGATCTGGCGGAAATCCGTCGACTCGTTGAAGGCATCGGTGCCGAGGTGAATCTCACCTTTCCGCTGGGCGCACACCTGGCTGATGTCTCCAAGCTTGCGGATGCTCAGGTCAACATCTGCATGTACCGCGAATTTGGTGCGCTCCTCTGCGAAGCGCTTGAGCGGCCCTGGCTGCAGGCACCGATCGGGCTTCACAGCACCACGCGTTTTCTGCGTGCCCTGGGCGAACTGCTGGGCCTTGATCCCGAGCCCTTCATCGAGCGCGAGAAGCACACCACCATCAAGCCGGTCTGGGATCTGTGGCGCTCGGTTACCCAGGACTTCTTCAGCACCGCCAGTTTCGCCGTGGTGGCAAGCGACACCTACGCACGCGGGCTTCGCAACCTGTTTGAAGTCGAACTCGGCTTGCCCTGTTCGTTCGCCGTGTCGCGTAAGCCTGGCGATAAAACCGACAACGAGGCGATCCGCAAGCTCTGTCACGAGAAAACGCCGCTGGTGATGTTCGGTAGCTATAACGAGCGCATGTACCTCGCCGAGAAGGGCGCGCGTGCCACCTATGTGCCGGCCTCGTTCCCGGGTGCCATCATCCGCCGTCACACGGGTACACCGTTCATGGGCTATGCGGGCGCCACCTATCTTGTGCAGGAATTCTGTAACGGCCTGTTTGATGCGCTGTTTCACATCCTGCCGCTTGGCACCGATATGGATCGCGTCGAGCCCACGCCTACCGGCACGGTTGCTCCCGATGCGCGCAGCCTCGACTGGGACGAGGACGCCCGCGAGCGACTGGCCGAGCGGGTGGCCGACGAGCCGGTGCTGATACAGATCTCTGTGGCCAAGCGGTTGCGGGACCGCGCTGAGCGCGAAGCCCGCGAGGCTGGCGAAGACCGTGTGACTGCGGCGCGTGTTGATCGCGCAGCCGGAGTCGTTCGGCAGGCGGTAAGCGTATGAGTGCTGCCTCCCTCTCCTCGAACAAAGCCTCATTAAAGAGGCGTACCGAACGTCGTGGCGCGGTGCTGCGGCTGCCTGATCCACGCGGGCCCAGCGTGGAGTTGGCCTTCACGGCCACCTCAATGGAGAACACCCCATGAGTGGAAAGAGCGTCTCAGGGCTCACTGACGAGGAAGCCCAGGAGTTTCACACGTACTACATGCAAGGTCTGGTGGGCTTCACGGCAATCGCCGTGATCGCACACATCCTCGTCTGGGCCTGGCGCCCCTGGTTCCACTGATTCCACCCGTTCGGGAATAGTCATGACACCACTCAGCAATACATCGGCTCGGCATGAAGCACGGGGCGATTCACTCGCTTATCACTTCATCTTTGCGGTCTGCTTCGTCACATTTTTGTGCGTAGCGCTGGTCGCGTCGGTGCTGTTGCTGCCGTGGCGCTCCTGGCTTCCTGGTGCGGAAGGCAGTGAAACCCTGGTGGGCGGTGTCAGGGGCGCGGTTTATACCCTGATGTCGCATCTCATCTGAACGGAGATTGATCTATGTGGCGCGTTTGGAAACTGTACGACCCGCTGCGCGCGATGGTTGCGCAAGGCGTTTTCCTCTTTGGGCTGGCAGCAATGATTCACCTCATTCTGCTCAGCACGACCAGCTTCAATTGGCTCGATGGCATGAGCCAGGCGCAGTACAAGGCCGCTCAGGCCGCGGCTGCTGCCAAGAAGTAGGCGCAGGAAGAAAGGCAGGCGGTCCGGCACTCGCCGGTCCGCCGCCCGAGACGACAGCTGGGAGGGCCCGCAGATGGCGATGTTGAGCTTCGAAAGAAAATATCGAGTGCGTGGAGGCACGCTGCTCGGAGGCGACCTGTTCGATTTCTGGGTGGGTCCGTTCTACGTGGGGTTCTTTGGTATCACCACGGTGTTTTTCACCTTCGTGGGCACCGCGCTCATTCTTTACGGCGCTGCCATCGGTGGCACCTGGAATCTCTGGCAGATCAATATCGCGCCGCCCGATCTGAAATACGGATTGGGACTGGCACCGCTCAAGGAGGGCGGCCTATGGCAGATCATTACGGTCTGTGCCATCGGCGCGTTCGGCTCATGGGCGATGCGCGAAGTTGAAATTTCCCGAAAGCTCGGCATGGGGTATCACGTGCCGGTGGCCTTCAGCTTCGCCATCTTCGCGTATGTCACGCTGGTGGTGATCCGGCCGATTCTGTTAGGCGCCTGGGGGCACGGCTTTCCCTACGGCATTCTCAGTCACCTCGACTGGGTTTCCAACGTGGGCTATCAGTATCTGCATTTTCATTACAACCCAGCGCACATGATCGCGGTGTCGCTGTTCTTCACCACCGCGCTTGCGCTTGCCATGCACGGCGGCCTGATCCTGTCCTCCACCAACCCCGCCAAGGGTGAACTGGTGAAGACGCCCGAGCATGAAGACTCTTTCTTTCGCGACATCATCGGCTACTCCGTGGGCACGCTCGGCATTCACCGGCTGGGGCTGTTCCTTGCGCTGTCGGCGGTGTTCTTCAGTGCGGTCTGCATCGTAATCAGCGGCCCGTTCTGGACCCGCGGCTGGCCCGAGTGGTGGGGCTGGTGGCTGCGGCTGCCGATCTGGTCCTGACGGGAGACTCTCAATGAAAACAACACTGTTTCCGGTCCCGTACTACCAAAACCTGTTCACCAAGGTTCGGGTCGATGCGCCGACGTATCCAGGCGTTCCGCTAGCTCGCGAGCGCGATACCGCCGAGCGGACGGGTGGCATCCACGTGCAGGCACTCGCCTGGTTCGGCAATGCCCAGATCGGTCCGATCTATCTGGGTTTTCTGGGCGTCGCCTCGCTGATTTTTTTCGTGATCGGCTTTACCGCCATCGGCTGGAACATGCTGGTGCAGGTGAACTACAGCCCGATCGAGTTCGTGAAACAGCTCTTCTGGCTGTCAGTCGATCCGCCGTCGGCTAAATACGGCCTGCGCCTGCCGCCCATGAATGAAGGTGGCTGGTGGTTGTTCTCAGGCTTCTTCATCACCGTGTCCATTCTTCTCTGGTGGGCTCGGGTTTATCGGCGGGCACGCGCACTGGGTCTGGGCACGCACATCGCCTGGGGGTTTGCGGCAGCCATCTGGCTGTTTCTGGTGCTGGGCTTGTTCCGGCCCGTGTTGATGGGCTCGTGGTCAGAGGCAGTGCCGTTTGGAATCTTCTCCCATCTCGACTGGACCACGGCTTTCTCGCTTCGCTACGGGAACCTGTTCTACAACCCGTTCCACATGTTGTCGATCGCCTTCCTCTATGGCTCGGCGCTGTTGTTTGCGATGCATGCGGCCACCATTCTTGCGGTCGGCCGCTACGGTGGCGAGCGCGAGATCGAGCAGATTTATGACCGGGGCACGGCGAGCGAACGCGCAGCGCTCTTCTGGCGCTGGACCATGGGCTTTAACGCTACGATGGAGTCGATTCACCGCTGGGCGTGGTGGTTTGCAGTGCTCACCTGCATCACCGGCGGCATCGGCATCCTGCTCACCGGCACGGTGGTCGACAACTGGTATCTGTGGGCGGTCAAGCATGGTGTCGCACCCGCCTATCCCGAGATCTGGGGTCCGGTCCCTGATCCCTCGGTCGCGAAATAACAGGAGCCCGACATGGCGTACTTCAGAATCGCCCTGGTCGCTGCCGCAGGTGTCCTGGCGAGCGCATTGCTCGCAGGCTGCGAGCGCTTGCCCATGGACACCAAGCAGATCGGCTATCGCGGCACCGGCATGGAGAAAGTCACCAATCCAAGGATTCAGGCGGCCAATGCCTCGCGCCACGAGGCCCCGGCCGCGCTTGATCCGGCCGACTCCAGCGGTCCGAAGGCGGCCCAGGTCTATCAAAACGTCAAAGTGCTGGGCCATCTCAGTGTGGGTGAGTTCACCCGCACCATGATTGCCATGAGCAACTGGGTGGCCCCCGAGCAGGGCTGCGTCTATTGCCATAACCCGGCAAATTTTGCCGATGACTCGATGCAGACCAAGGTCGTTTCGCGCCGCATGTTGCAAATGACGCAGGAGATCAACGGCAACTGGAAAAACCACGTCGCCGATACCGGGGTCACCTGCTATACCTGCCACCGCGGCAAGAACGTGCCCGAGTACAAGTGGTTCGCCGATCCTCCGGCACCCACCGCAGGCCGTATGCTCGGTAACGACTTTGGCCAGAACAAGGCGGGTAAGGCCTCGGTGGGTAACGCATCGCTGCCCTACGACCCGTTCACCCCGTATCTGCTGGGCAAAGACGAGATCCGCGTCACGGCCACCACTGCGTTGCCGGTGAACGCGCAGGTGCCGCTTAAGCAGGCTGAAGTCACCCATGGGCTCATGATCCACATGTCCGAAGGCCTGGGCGTGGGCTGTGTGCATTGCCACAACACGCGCGCGTTTGCTGAGTGGAATCAAAGCCCGCCGGCACGCGTTCAGGCCTGGCACGGCATCCGCATGGTTCGTGACCTGAATAACGTATTCATGGTGCCGCTTACGCCAGGGCAGCCCAAGGAGCGGTTGGGCCGCACAGGCGATATCGCCAAGATCAACTGCGCCACCTGCCATCAAGGGGCCAACAAGCCGTTGAACGGCGCGAAGATGCTCACCGCTCACCCGGAGCTTGCGAAGCCACCGGGCGCAACGGTGCGTACCTCAGCGCTGCAAACGGATCAATCAACGCCCAACACGCATACCCAGTAACCCGAAGCCGAG
>JAGWXN010000184.1 GCA_018969885.1 Betaproteobacteria bacterium
GAGGCGCTTGCGGGCTTCGGTGATTTCGCCCAGGCCTTCTTCGACCGCCTCGCGGACGGTCGCCTCAGCGCGCAATTCCGGCTCCTGGGGCAGATAGCCCACCCGGAGCCCGGGCATGGGCACTGCATCGCCTTCGATGTCTTTATCGACCCCCGCCATGATTCTCAGCAGGGTAGACTTGCCCGAGCCGTTCAAACCCAGCACCCCGATCTTGGCGCCCGGGAAGAACGACAGCGAAATGTCTTTTAGGATCTGGCGCTTCGGCGGAACGATCTTGCCGACGCGGTTCATCGTGTAAACGTATTGGGCCATGGCCAGTTGTGCAGGAATGATGGGTGATTAAACGAAGGGAAATGCCGACATGGAATTCGACGAAAACGGAAAGTCTGACACATGGCGCAAGGGCTTGCAGGCGCGCCGCAAGGTACTTGGGGATGAATACGTGTCCCGGGCGCTGACCAGCGCCGACGATCTCACCGCTGATCTGCAGGATTACATCACCGAACACGCCTGGGGTGCGTCCTGGACCCGGCCCGGCCTCGATCATCGCTCGCGCAGCATGATCACGGTGGCCATGACCATCGCACTCAACCGGCCGCATGAACTCGAAATTCACCTGCGCGGTGCTATTCGTAACGGCCTGACCCGCGATGAGTTGAAAGAGATCATGCTCCACACGGCGGTCTATTGCGGCGCACCGGCGGCGCTCGATGCCTTCCGCGTGGCACGCAAGGTGTTTACCGAGATGGGCGTCTGACCGACGGTCCTCAGCGGTGCCGGCGCACCCGCTCAGGGGCCGCACCCACACCGGAAAAACGCTGCCGGACTCGCGAATAGTCGCGAAGCCGGCGGCGTATCCTGTCGTTAACCCGGTCAGTCCAGTCCTCGACATCGGGCGGCGCCATACCGTCCGAGGCAAGCCAGGCGAACGCCTCATCCACGGTGCTCACCGCCATCAGCTGAAAGCGGCCCGAACGCACCGCGTCAACCACCTCGTCGCGCAGCGCCAGGTGCTTCACATTCGCAGCCGGAATCACCACCCCGTTCATCGGCCGTGCACGAATCGGGTCGCTCGGCGGGGTACGCGCCTCGCAGACCTCGAAAAACCCCTCGATTTTTTCGTTCACTGCGCCAATCGCCTGCACCTCACCGTGCTGATTGACTGAGCCGGTCACGGCAAACCCCTGGCGCAGCGGCAGCCCAGCAAGCGATGACAACAGCGCGCAGAGCTCGGCGAGCGAAGCCGAGTCACCGTCCACCTCCGCATAGGTCTGCTCAAACACCAGCGAACCCGACAGCGACAGGGGCTCGCGCATGCTGTAACGGGCCGACAGATAAGCGGCGAGAATCATCACGCCCTTGGTATGCATGGGTCCGCCCAGCTGCGCTTCACGCTGGATGTCGATCAGCGCTCCGTCACCGAGCCGAGTGGTGGCCGTGATGCGCGCGGGAAACCCGAAGCTGTGCTCGCCCAAAGCCATCACGGCAAGCCCGTTCACCTGCGCCACGCGGGCGCCATCGGTATCGATCAATCGTGTCCGCGCCAGGATCTCGCCCTGCACGCGGCGCCGGATTTCGCCCGTCCGCACACGCCGGGCGGAAAGCGACGCCATGACGTCGGACTGCGCCACCTGAACCGCGCCACGCCGTGCCGCCCACTGGTCGGCCTCGACCAGCAGATCCTGGATCCGACGCGTCTCAAGACTCAGCTTTCCGGCGTCTTCGGCGACCCGCGAGGACCAATCAATCACCCGGGCGAGTGCATCCGCGCCAAACGGCCGAAGGCCAGCGCAGGCGGCCGCGGCGCGCAACCAACGGGCATAGCGGGCAATCGAATCCGGTGTGCGATCGGTCACCTGTCCGAACTCGGGCGCGATCTTGAATAACTGCTCGAAGTCAGGATCAAGGCTCTGCAACAGCATATAAAGCGAGCGGTCACCGAACAGCACAACCTTGGCATCAAAGGGTACCGGCTGGGGTTCGAGCGTGACCGTGCTCGCAAGCCCCATCTGCTGGCCCACCGACTCGATCCGGATTTCCCGTGTGATGAGCGTACGCTTCAACGCATCCCAGGCGTAGGGCTGCTGCAGCACCCGTCGTGCATCGAGCAGCAGATATCCACCGGCGGCGCGATGCATTGCGCCGGGCTTGATCATGCCGAAATCCGTGATGAGCGCGCCAAAGCGCGCCAGGTATTCGACGCGCCCCAGCAGATTGGTGAGCCCGGGGTTTTCCTCGACCACCACCGGGGCTCCCGCCTCCGGGCCATGTGTGACCAGCACGTTGAGCTGATAGCGACGGGCTGGCGCGGCGCCATCGCTCTGAATCGCGATCCAGTCGGGTGCCGCGCCTTCGACCGGCTGTTGAAACAGTTCGGCGTTATCGATCACATCGCGCTGTAGCGCAACCAGATAAGCGACCACCTCAGGCATGGGCAGATACTGCCGGATCAGATCATTGACCAGATTTCCCACCGCGATCACCGTCACCTCGCGATTGAGCTGTCGCAACGACGCCTGACGCTCGCGCCGCCAGCCCACCACCTGGCGCATCAGCCGCTCAAGGCGCTTCTGCAAGTCTTCAATCGCGTGACCAATCCGCTCACGCTCAGCGACCGGGAGCTTTTCGAAGTCCTCGGGCGACATCACATCGCCGCCTTGGGCTGGGGCAAATGAGAAACCCTCAGGCGTTCGCCAAAGCGCTACACCGCTTTTCCGCGCCTCGGCGATCAACTCGCCAAAAGTCTGCTCCTGCGCTGAACTGAACCGACTTTCAATGGCCGATACCCGGGTGTGATACTGCTCACTATCAAAGACTGCAGGGATAGCCGTCTTGAGTTCATCGATCAGTAGCGTCAGCGCATCGCGAAGCCGCGGCCCCCAGCCTGAGGGCAGCCGCAGGCAAAGGGGACGTGCCGGATCATCAAAGTTGTTGCGATAACAGAGATCGTCGGGCGCCCGCGCGGCCGTGGCGATCGCCCGCAAAATCGCCGACGTGGTCTCGAGCTTCCCGGTGCTGGCTTGCCCGATCACAAAGAGGTTGAATCCGCCATGCGGAATGCCGGCAGCAAAGCGGATCGATTCAATCGCTTCGGACTGGCCCGGGGGTTCCGGAGGGTCGCGCGGGGCTGGGTCATCCGGCGCTGGGAGCGACAGGGGATCGCAGCGCGGCGCCGCCTCATCTGCGGCAATTCGGTAAAGGCCCATCAGCTTCCGATCGCCACCGGGGCTTCTGTGAGAGGCGCCTCTCGCGGAATCTCTTCGCAAAGCGCGCGAAGCTCCTCATACCCCAGTGTTTCGCGCTCGAGCAGACGGGCGGCACCTCCCTCAAGACGGCTGCGCTGCTCGCGCAGAATCTGCACGCTATGAACTCGCGCTTCATCAACCAGCCCGCGAACCGCGCAGTCAATTTCCCGCACTGTTGCGTCCGAGGGCTGTAGCGTGGGGCGCGCTGTCATTGGTAGCGGCAGGGGCTCAGTCGTATCCGACATATCGAGAGACTGTGGGCCCAGCGTTGGATCCATCCCGTACTGAACGATCATGCTGCGGGCAATCCGCGTGGCGCGTAGCAAATCATCAGCGGCCCCCGTAGATACTTCGCCAAGACAGAGTTCTTCAGCCGCCCGCCCCGCGAGCAATACCGTCATCTTGTTGCGCAGTTCGGTGCGGGTCATGAGAAATCGGTCTTCTGTGGGGCGTTGAATCGTGTAGCCGAGCGCGCCCACACCCCGCGGAATGATCGACACCTTGTGCACGGTCTCTCCAGGCAGAAGCGCCATCGCGGCCAGGGCATGCCCCATCTCGTGATAGGCCACCGTCTTGCGTTCGGCGGCGTTCAGCAGGCGATTGCGCTTTTCCAACCCAGCCACGATCCGCTCAAGCGCAGCGGTGAAGTCATCAGCGCTGACCGCGGGATGCGATCGCCGCGTGGCAAGGAGAGCGGCCTCGTTGACCAAATTCGCGAGGTCGGCGCCACTGAATCCAGGGGTCAGTGCGGCAAGCGCATCGGCGCTTACGTCGGTTGACTGCCTGATCCGCCTCAGGTGCACATTCAGGATTTGAATCCGGCCCCGCCGGTCGGGCCGGTCAACCAGCACCTGGCGATCGAATCGGCCGGCCCGGAGCAGTGCCGGGTCGAGAATCTCCGGCCGGTTGGTGGCCGCGAGAAGCACCACCCCCGATGAGGGGTCAAAGCCATCGAGTTCTGCAAGCAGTTGATTGAGCGTCTGTTCTTTCTCGTCATGACCACCGAGCCCGAAAGCGCCGCGCGCACGGCCCAGGGCATCAATCTCGTCGATGAATACGATGGCGGGGGCTTTGGCGCGCGCCTGCTCGAACAGATCGCGCACGCGGGCGGCGCCCACGCCCACGAACATCTCGACAAATTCAGACCCGTTGATCGAGAAGAACGGGACCCCCGCCTCGCCGGCCACCGCTCGCGCAAGTAGCGTCTTACCGGTTCCTGGCGGACCGACCAGCAGGATGCCACGCGGCACCCGCGCCCCCAGCCGTCCGTGGCTCTGCGGATCTTTCAGAAAATCGACGATCTCGCGAAGTTCCTCCTTTGCTTCATCGACGCCCGCCACATCCTCAAAGCTCACTCGAACGCCAGTCTCGACATAAACCTTCGCCCGACTGCGACCGATCGACAGGAGCGACGACGCCCCGCCTGCACCGAGGCCCGTTCGCCCGGCTGCAGCCCGCCAGAGCACTGCGATGAGCGCGGCACCGATCATCCACGCAAGGAGCGCGCCCAGCCCCGGGGCTTCAGGCGCCGCTCGAAACGAGACCGAGCGCGCGGCCAGGCGGTCGGCCAGCAGCGGGTCAATACGCCTCGTCACAAAGCGCGAGGCACCGTGATCGGGCGTTCGCACATACCGGCCGCGCAGCAGCGATTCGCCGATCTCCAGGTCGCTCACATTGCCCGATTCAAGATGTTGCAGAAACTCGCTGTAGTCGATCCGCTGCTCGTCACGCCACCACTGCCCCGAGTCAAGCGCAAGCGTGAGCAGGACGATCCCGAGCAACCACCAGCCGACATGACGCGCAGACAATTCGAAGAAATCCCTGTGACGAACGACCGCACCGATTGTCGACACCCCTGCGCTGGCCGCCTTGACCCGCAGCAAGTCCGCTGAGCAGGGCGATCACGGCAAGTCAATGACCGATCCAGATGAACCACACCAGCCTTCGCGATCGCCTCTTTACCGCCCCCCCGCAGCCGGTGTGTGATGACATTCGACGCCTGCGCTACGCCCAGGCGAACGAGCAGACCGCCGATGACATCCGGCGCCGGCTCGCGCAGGCCTTCGCCTCGGTCGAACCCACCCCACACAGGTCGCTCCGGCAGCACGAATTTCTGTCAGCCATGCGGTGCGGCTTCATTCCCGGTGGTCGAATCCATGCCGCGGCTGGCACCCAAATCGCTGCGACGCTCATCAACTGCTTCGTTCAGCCGATCGCCCCCCAGCGCCGGGGTCGCGACGAACGTGGAAGGCCCGGCGTGGAAGAGGCGTTACGCGAGATGGCAAGTACGTTGCAGATGGGGGGCGGCGTCGGCGTCAACCTGAGCGATCTGCCGGCTCGCTCGATGGCGGATCACACATCGGGCCTCGATCCAGTGAGCGTGATCATGAAGATGGAATCAAACGGGCGCAGCCTCGCCCGCACCGGGGCCCGACGTGCGGCACAAATGGCATTGCTCGATATCAATCATCCGGACATTCGTGCGGTGATCGATCTCAAGCGTCATCACCAACTGCAGACAGTCACGCTATCAGTCTGTATTCCGGATGCGTTCATGCGATCGCTTGGATCCGATTCATACGGGCCAGATGCAGCTACACACCTGTGGGCACCGCTCCTTCAGGCCGCCTTCGACACCGGCAACCCCGGGGTGGTGTTCATCGATCAGGTGAACCGCGACAACAACCTCGGCGACATCGAGCATCTGCGTGCCTGCAATCCCTGTGGCGAACAGTATCTTCCCGACTACGGCGCCTGCGACCTGGGGAGCATTAACCTCACCCGCCTGATACGGCGACCCTTCACCCGAGCGGCAAGCGTGGACTTCGTCACCCTCGGCCAACTCGCCCGAGTTGCCGTTCGAGCGCTGGATAACGTGATCGAACTCACCCGCTGGCCGCTCGAGCAACAGGCGCGCGAGGCACGTCTCACCCGACGAATCGGTCTGGGTGTGACGGGGCTCGCCGATGCGCTCATCATGCTGGGCCTGCGCTATGACCGCCAGGCAGGCCGCAATGCCGCCGCCACCATGCTTCGGACAATTCGTAATGCCGCCTACTGTGGTTCGGTGCAACTTGCAGTCGAGCGCGGCGCCTTTCCGCTCTTTGATGCCCATCGTCTGCTGAGCCCCCCCCACGCCGCATCGCGTCTACCCGGCTTCATCAGGCGGCGAATTGAAAAATATGGGCTCAGGAACTCGCACCTGCTTGCGATCGCGCCGGCCGGTACGATTTCCCTCGCGATGGCCGATAACGTTTCAAGTGGCATCGAACCGGTCTTCGCGCCACGGACGCTGCGGCGGATTACCATGCTCGATGGCAGCTTGATCATGCGGTCCGTCGACGATCATGCGCTACGCCGCCTTCGCGCGCTACGCCCGGGCCGCAACGCGCTCCCCGAAGCCTGGTGTGACGCCTCGACGCTGCGCGCTAT
>JAGWXN010000185.1 GCA_018969885.1 Betaproteobacteria bacterium
ACCCGCCAGGACGCCAAGCGCCACATCGTCATAGCCCGTCTGCTGCGCGATATCTGGCAGCAGCACCGGAAAGGCGCCGAGCGCAAAGGTGTTGCAGAACACGAGCGCCGCCACCAGCCGAACCGGCTGCGTTACCAAGGTCGGGCTCCTGCGAGCGGTTGGCGATGAATCACTCGATCCGCACACCCGCGCGCGCCACCACGCCGCGCCACTGCTCGATTTCGCTGCGGATGCGGTCGCGAAACTGATTGGGCGATCCCTCAGGCGCAGGCGCCACGCCGTCTTGCGCGAGTTGCTCTGCGGTTTCACGGAGCGAGAGCGTACGACGGCTCTCGCTCACCAGGCGCGTAACGATGTCGGAAGACACCCCGGCTGGACCGATCATGCCGTGCCAGATCGGTACGTCATAGGCCGGCAGCCCCGACTCGGCGATCGTCGGAATCGCGGCCAGGGAACCGAGGCGTTCGCGGGTCGTCACCGCGAGCGCGCGCAGCGCCCCCGACTGCACATGAGGAAGCGCGGTCGCGGTGCTGCTGAAAAACAGCTGCGTCTGGCCCGCCATGGTGTCAGTGAGCGCCGGGCCCGTCCCCTTGTAGGGGATGTGCGTCATCTGAAGCCCCGCCATATCGGCGAACAGCGCGCACGCGAGATGCGTGATGCTGCCCTGCCCGGCCGATGCGTAATTGAGCGAACCGGGCCGCGCCCGGGCAAGCGCCACCAACTCGCTGAAATTTGCAACGGGAAGTGATTTAGGCACCACGACCAGCATCGGCCCTTGCGAAAACTGGATCACGGGCGTGATGTCGGTGACAGGGTCAAAACGCAGTCGATAAAGACTGGGCGTGACGGTGTAACTCGAGGCGATCAATCCGAAGGTGTGCCCGTCTGGGGGTGACTTCACCACCAGCTCGATCCCGAGCGTACTGCCCGCACCGGGTCGGTTTTCCACCACCACCGGCTGCCCCAGCGCCTGGCCGAGGCGTTGGGCCATGAAGCGACCAATGAAGTCGGAACCGCCACCGGTTGCAAACGGCACGACGAGCCTGATGGGGCGGGTAGGCCAGGTCTGGGCGCGCGCGGCGCCCCCCACGGCAGCAAGGGCTCCGGCAGCGAGGAGCGCGCGGCCAGCGCTTCGGCGATCGATCGGTGTCATGAAGTAACGCCTCCTTCCGTTGGCCTGCTCAGCGACATCACAGGACGCCCTGGTCGAATTCTCCAAAGAAGAAAAATGACAATGGCGACGGTGACCAGATTCCAGCCGATTCCGTTGGCAAACGCGACATCGTAGGAGCCGGTGAGATCAAACACTTTGCCAGACAGCCAGCCACCCAACGCCATGCCTGCCTGCCCGCCGACCAGCACACCGCCGGTCCGAGCGCCCGCCTGTTCTGGCGGAAAGTGCTCCCGCACGATGATCGCGTAAGCTGGAATGATCCCCCCCTGAAACAGACCGAACATGGCTGAAATCACGTACAGCGAGGCGAGGGTATCGAAGGGAAGAAACAGCGCAAGCGCCACCGCCTGCAGCGCGGTGCCAAGGAGAAGCGTGCGCAGGCCCCCGATCTGGTCGGAAATCCAGCCCGAGGCCAGGCGGCTCAGTACGCCGCATCCCAGCATGAGTGAGAGCATCTCGGCACCACGCGCGGCACCAAAGCCCAGGTCGGTGCAGTACGCCACGATATGTACCTGCGGCATGGCCATCGCCACGCAGCATCCCACGGCGGCAATGAACAACACCCATTGGGCGGTGTTGACCGGCAACCCGAATGGGCGATTGGGGGTGATGCCTGAAGTCTGGGCATCGGCCAACGGCGAGCGTCCGACAACTCTCGGTGGGCGCTCGCGGATGAACAGACTTAGCCCCACGATGCCGAGGCCGCACACCACGCCCAACCACCAGAATGTGCCGCGCCAGCCGATTGCTTCGATGCCTGCCTGGACAATGGGCGGCCAGATTGTGCCCGCAAGAAAGTTGCCGCTGGCAACCACCGCTACCGCAACCCCCCTGCGTTTCTGCCACCAAAGCGCGGTGTCTGCCATCAGGGGTCCGTAGGAACTGCCAATGCCCAGAAATCCGAGCAGCACACAGTGCGCGATGACGAACACTGCCAGCCCCGGCGCTGACGCCGCAAGCCCAAACCCGGCGAGGGTTCCCACTCCGCCCAGGGCCAGCACTCGCCACACCCCAAATCGGTCCGCCCAGCGCCCGCACAGGTAGCCCCCTGCGCCCAGGCCCACCATCATGGCGGTATAGGCAAAGGCCGCTTCACCGCGTCCGATACCGAAGTCTCGCTGCACTGCCGGGAGCGCGACCGCGAGGACATACATGGGCGCATTGCCCAGCGTGGCCGCGATCAGGGCCACCGCCAACCGCCAGGCGGCCGCGCGCGAATCAATCAGCGAAGGGTCCGCCGGCTGGTCGTGCACCACCCGCAGCGCGGCGCCCGCAGCATGCAGCCTCCTTCGCACAAGACCCATTGGAACAGCTCTCCGATTGGATTGACGGCCGGCCGCGGTGGGGCGTTCGCGAAACCCTCGCGCAGCGATCTGCTGAGTGGGCGATTATGAAGGGCCCGGGGGTCAGGGCACCGATCATCTCGTGGCTGGTGAAATCTCCGGGTGCGGATCCACAAACGTTACCCTGAGCGTCGTCTGCCAGCGGCTGCGCGCCGAGGCGTCATCCTGGCCGGCCGGGCTGGCAAATCGAAAATCCAGCGCGAGGCGCAGTGCCGCCTCATCAAGCCGCAGATGGCCCGACGATTCGAGCAGACGAACGCGATACGGCACGCCATCTGGCGCCACCGCAAGCAGCAGCCTCGCCGATCCTGACTCCCGCGCAAGCCGGGAAACCTCCGGGTAGTAGCGCTCCTGATCGGGGCGGTGGCGAATGACCAGCGTGGTGAAATCATGGTGCGGCAGGCGGGCAAAACGCTCGCCCAGGCCGAGTCGGTCTAACCACGTATCCAGAAATCCCATGACTCGCTCACGTAATCCCAAGCGTTTTGCTGGGGCAGGGTCAAAGAAGGATACTCCCCGGCCGCGGGCAGTTTCACCGGCGCACAGACCTGATTTCCAATTGCGCCGGAGCGTCTGCACCGCACCGATATCGGTTCGCCGATCTCGGCTCACCCAAAATCTCCTGGAGAAAGCAGCATGAACAAGCGACGTGCGTTTCTGGCCACCACGGTCTGCGGATTTGCAGGCATCAGTGTGGTGACAGTGGGCCCTGTCAGTGCCCAAACCATGGTGGCCGAGACTGATCCGCAGGCCGCAGCGCTGGGTTACAAGGCAAACACCGCTCAGGTAGATCAGAAGAAGTTTGCCAAACATAACGCCGAGCAGAAGTGCGTCAACTGCCAGCTCTATCAGAGCAAGGCTGCTGATAACGGCGCCTGCACGATTTTCCCTGGCAAGCTGGTCGCGGCAGCCGGTTGGTGCAGCGCCTACCAGAAGAAGGCCTGAGCGCCCTTCTCCCTTGCGGGCCTCGCCGGTCGTTCCGGCCGGGCCCGCACTGCCCCTCAAGCGGTCCGGATTCGGGGCACACTCCGCAGTGAGTGCGATCAACCACCACTTTCGGAGCATCATGAATCGCTCACACACGTGCCCGCTCCGGCTTGCGCTCGCGCCTTGTCTCGCCGGCGAAGCTAAGCTCAGGAACTCGCCATGAAGATCGTCGTTCTGCCGGGCGACGGCATCGGCCAGGAAACCATGGCAGTCGCGGTCGCGCTGCTGGAGACCGCGGCCCAGCGGTTCAACCTCGACCTGACCCTCGAGCACGATCTGGCGGGGCACGCATCGCTTAAGGTCCATGGCGCCACCGTGACGGAAGATTTGCTCGCGAAGGTCCAGGCTGCGGACGGGCTCATGCTCGGCCCAATGTCCACCTACGATTTCAAGGACGAGAGCAAGGGAGAGATCAATCCGTCAAAGTTTTTTCGAAAACGGCTCGATCTGTTCGCCAACATCAGGCCAGCTCGCACTTTTCCCGGCATTCCAACCATCAGCCGCCCGTTCGATATGGTGGTGGTGCGAGAGAACACCGAGGGCTTCTACGCCGACCGCAACGTCGAGTCCGGCAACAGCGAAATCCTCGTGACACCCGATGTAGCGATTTCGCTTCGGCGCATTACGCGCGCCTGCTGTGAGCGGGTTGCCCGAAGCGCATTCGAACTCGCCATGCAGCGACGCAGGCGTCTCACCCTGGTGCATAAGCACAACGTGCTCAAGATCACCGACGGAATTTTTCTGGATGCATGCCACCGGGTTGGCAAAGATTTTCCCGAGGTTCAAGTCGATGACGAGATCGTCGACGCGATGATGGCGCACGTGGTCCGCGATCCTGCACGGTTCGATGTGATCGTGACCACCAACATGTTTGGCGACATTCTGTCCGACCTGACTGCAGAGCTGTCCGGCAGCCTGGGGCTGGGCGGGTCGCTCAACGCGGGGGCGGACCACGCCATGGGTCAGGCGGCCCACGGCTCGGCACCTGACATCGCGGGTCAGGATCTTGCCAACCCCTTTTCGCAGGTGGTCTCCGCGGCCATGCTGCTAGCCTGGCTGTCACAGCGAAGCGGTCATGCGCAGTACCTGCTGGCCTCGCGTGCAATTGAGACCGCCATGGAACGATGCATTGCCGAGCAGCAGGTCACGCGCGACATCGGCGGCCGTCTGGGTACGCGCGCTGTGGGCCAAGCGCTGGTGAGGCACCTTCGCGAGGCCTGACCTCGGACCCGCGCGAGGCGTTTTCCTGCATCGAGCGGTACTCCCAGGCATGTGCCCGGGCGGGCTTTGCTCAGGCTGGTATTGATCGCTAGGCAAACGTCTGAGCCCAGGCGTCGCTCAGAGCCACTTCCAGCAGTTCGCCTGCTGCATAGCGGGAAAGACTCTCCGGACGCGCGACGCCTGGTCGCAGCCGCCCGCATGGGGCTGGCGCGCCAATGACCGTACGCACCGGAATACGCTCGGCATAAATGGGTAGCGCATAGTCTTCATCGTCATCGACAACGCCTCGGGCTCGAATTTTCGCTGATGCCTCCTCGATCTCCATCCAGACCACCGCGGTGGCTTTGATCTCTTGATCAGAGGCGGGCCTGAGGCTTGCCGTTCGGCCAGGAAAAAACCGATCGACCATCATCGTGAGCGCATGGGCCTTCTGTTCAGAATCCTCGAGCAGACGCGCGCAGCCGAAGGCCATCACCGAGCGATAGTCAGCCGAATGGTTAAAACCACTCCGCGCAAGGACCAGGCTGTCAAAGTGGGTGACCGTGAGGCACGCACGTTCGCCGTCGGACAGGTTTCGAAGCATGCGGCTTGCACTACTGCCGTGCCAGTAAAGGCGTGAGCCCTCTCGCCAGAAAAGCGTAGGCGTGCAAAAAGGTTGACCGTCGATCACGTAGGCCACATGCGCGAGCGCCGCGGCATCCAGAAGCCGGTGCACCGTGGCTTGGTCATAGTGGCCGCGATCATGGCGGCGCCTGACGCGATTCCGGTCGCTCACCGGATACTGTTCGGTCGATTCATCCTGCGGTTGACGGGACTCAGCCATGGGGATCCTCTCAGAGACCATGCTCGTGAGTCGATGCTATCACCGCCCCGCCAGCTGCCGGCGACCCGCGCCTCCTGGGCGCGCGCCTGAAACGCCACGCACACCGACGACTCGAGTGTGTAATAGTCCGGCAGCCAACCTTGCATCGGAAATCATCATGGATGTGTCTTCAGCATCGCGCGCCGAACTCGCACCGACTGGTGTGCTGCGGGCGGGGATTAACCTCAGTAACTTTCTTTTGGTACGAGGCCGTACCGAAACAGGCGACCCGGTGGGCGTCGCTCCAGACATGGCCCGGGCACTCGCCGAAAAACTCGGCGTGGGCGTTCGCTATGTCCCGTTCCCAAGTCCTGGCGAACTCGCCGACGCGGCAGGCCAGAATATCTGGGACGTCGGCCTGATTGGGGCCGAGCCCCAACGTGCCGAGAAAATCGCCTTCAGTCCTGCCTATGTCGAAATCGCAGCAACTTTCATGGTTCGCGCAGGCTCGCTTATTCAGTCCATCGAAGATGTCGATCGTGCGGGCGTACGGATCGCGTCCACCGCTCGCGCAGCCTACGACCTGTGGCTCGAGCGCAATATCCGTCATGCTGAAGTCATACGCGCGACCTCCATCGATAACGCCTACGAGGTATTTGTCTCCAAGAACCTCGACGCACTCGCCGGGTTGAAGCCCCGGCTGTTAAGCGATGTGAAGAAGCTCCCCGGCGCACGCATCCTTGAAGGCCAATTCGCATCGGTTCAGCAGGCCATCGGTACCGGCCGGACCCATCAGGCGGGCGCAGCCTTCATTCGCGCTTTCGTTGAGGACGCTAAACGCTCTGGGCTGGTCGCCCGCCTCATCGAAAAGCACGCCGTTCAAGGACTTTCGGTCGCGCCCCCGGCATAAGAGACGAGCCCGTTGTTCGTCCATCGCCCCGATTCAACACACCCACGCCTTTGGAGGGACACAGATGAAATCAACCAAGCCGCCCCTGCTTGTACGATGGGCCTTACTGGCCTGCACCTTGCTCGCCGTGTCAACGGCACCCGCGCAAACGAAAATCGTGGTCA